>NZ_QNRX01000022.1 GCF_003317055.1 Alkalibaculum bacchi | reverse complement strand
TTAGATACTATTATAAAGATAAAAATTCGTTAGACTATGTAGATTTAATTTATCAAATATCATAACTACATTATACGAGGTGGTAAGGTGGTAAGCAAAACCAAAAGGCCACCAGAGGTGGCATAAGTGCTGCACTCTGGTGGCTTAATAATTTTAAATTCTCAATTGTTAGCGAAGCGCATAAAAAGTGAATAATTAACCTATAAATGGGTAAATAAAAATGAGACGAATGAAGCAACAATCTGCAAACCATTACATGTAGAAAGCCAAAAAAAATTGTGATAGAATATCGAATAGGTTCTTTGTAATACCTACTTTAACAGTAGGTTATATTATATTAACAGAAGGAGGAAATGCAGTGAAGGGAATTGGTGCGTCACCAGGCATTGCAATCAGTAAAGCATTCGTATTAAAGGATGTTGTGATTGAAATCAATACTGCCAAAATCGACAATGTACAAGACGAATGCGCTAGACTAAAAGATGCAATTGAGAATGCAAGAATTCAAATAAATAATATAAAACAAAAAGCAATTGAAGAATTAGGTGAAGAGGAAGCTAAAATCTTTGATGCTCACTTAATGATTCTAGATGATCCTGAATATACAGGGCAAATAGAACAATTAATCAATAGTGAAAAAATTACAGCAGATAATGCGGCAAATCAAGTAACAGAGCAATTTGTAATGATCTTCGGCATGATGGAAGACGAATACATGAAAGAAAGAGCTGCAGATATTAAAGATGTTGGTTCTAGATTAATTCGAAATATATTAGGTGTGCAAACACAAAACCTAAGCGAAATTTCAGAAGATGTAATCATTATTGCAAAGGATTTAACACCATCTGATACTGCACAAATGAACAAGCAAAAAGTCAAGGGCTTTGCTACAGATATCGGAGGAAGAACTTCTCATACAGCAATCATGGCTAGAAGTTTAGAGATCCCAGCAATACTAGGATTAAAAAATATTACTTCTAGTGCAAACGATGGAGATACGATTATAATAGATGGTATGACAGGAGAAGTAATCATCAATCCTGAACAAGAAGTACTTAAGAGCTACCAAGACAAAAAAGCAGAATATGAAAATTTCAAAAAAGAGCTTGAAGAATTAAAAGAGCTTCCAGCACAAACAAAAGATGGACATGTAGTAGAACTCGTTGGAAATATTGGCACACCAAAAGACATCGAAGGCGTTATTCGAAATGGCGGACAAGGCGTAGGTCTATACCGTACAGAGTTCCTATATATGGACAGCGATGAAATGCCAAGTGAAGAAAAGCAATTTGAAGCATACAAAGAGGTTTTAGAAGGCATGAAAGACATGCCAATCATCATCCGAACTTTGGATATTGGTGGAGATAAAAAACTTCCATATTTACAATTAGATGAGGAAATGAATCCATTCTTAGGCTTAAGAGCAGTAAGACTTTGCTTTGTTGAAAAAGACTTATTTAAAACGCAACTTCGAGCCATCCTAAGAGCCAGTGCATTTGGAAAAGCACTCGTTATGTTCCCAATGATCTCAAATGTAGATGAAGTAAGACAAGCAAAAGCCATATTAGATGAATGTAGAAAAGAGCTAGATGCTGAAAATATAGCTTATGATAAAGACCTTAAAGTAGGTGTTATGGTAGAAATTCCATCTGCAGCAGTTTGTGCAGATATTATTGCAAAAGAAGTAGACTTCTTTAGCATTGGTACAAATGATTTATGCCAATACACTTTAGCAGTAGATCGAATGAATGAAAACGTAAGCTATTTATATCAACCATTCAATCCTGCAATTTTGAGATTGGTTCATAATGTAATAAAAGCTTCTCACGAACATGAAGGTAAATTCACTGGAATGTGTGGAGAAATGGCAGGAGAACCTCTTGCAGCATTAATCTTACTAGGTCTGGGCCTAGATGAATTTAGTATGAGCGCGTCTAGTATTCCACAAATTAAAAAGATCATTAGAAGCGTTACATTAAAAGAAGCTCAAGAAATCGCTCAAAAGGCGCTAGAGCTTGCAACAGCTGATGAAGTAATAGCCATGGTAACAGAAGAATTAAAGAAATTAAATATTACAATTATTTAGGAGGAAAATCAATTGGTAAATAAAGAAGTTACAGTATTAAACGCAACAGGATTACATGCAAGACCAGCATCAATGTTTGTACAAGAAGCAGGGAAGTATAAATCAGAAATCAATATTATTAAAGACGATAAAAAAATCAATGCAAAAAGCATCATGGGAATCATGGCAGCAGGCCTTTCAAAAGGCACAGTATTAACGATCGAAGCAGACGGCGAAGATGAACAAGCTGCATTAGCTGCATTAGTAGCGTTAATCGAAAGCAAATTTGGAGAAGAATAAAAAATAAAGAATGTCCTCGTAAGAGGACATTCTTTTGTTTTAGCGGAAAGCTGAATGCGGAAAGCGAAAAAAATCATACCTCGCCTCTAGGCGAGATAATAACCTGGTCTCTCGCCCAGTCATCCTGGAGCGAAGCGAAGGATCCAAGACCCGCAGAGCCCGACCCTAGAAATGCCTTTGCTGACCACCTTTTTTTTCAAAAACCTGTTTACAATCCAAATATTGGGGTATAATTTTAAAAAGTATAAATTGGAGGGAAAATTATGTCTAAAAGTTCAGATTTTATGAGTGGCGTCTTATTAGGTACAATTCTTGGAGGGATTGCTGGTATTTTATTAGCTCCAGAATCCGGAAAAGATACCATACAGAAATTAAAAGATAAAAGTGAAGATTTTATCGACAGTGTTAAAGACTTAAGCAATGATGCCGTAGATCAAATGGGTGAATACAAGGACGAAATCAACGAAAAAGTTGAAAATTTGAGTAGTAAAGTATCTGACAAAATGAAGTATTACAAAACAGAGTTAGAAGATAAACTAGAGGATATGAAGGATTCAGTAGAAGACGCTATTGACAATATAGAAGAAGAATTAGATGAAGATCCAGATCCTCAAGATACTCAAATATAGCTCAAATACACATAGAAGCTAGAAGGTGAAAGAATAATGTTTGAACCAATCCACTTATGGGAAGCGGGCATTCTTTTAATAGGAATTGCCTTTGTAGTAGGTGCTGTATACCTAGCAAAGACGATGAAAAGTTTGACAATAGCCGTAGAGGACATCACTAAAACGGTTTCGGAAAACAGAAAACAAATTGATGATATCATAAAAGATGTCCAGAGCATAACAAATAGTTCTTCAGAAGTAATGGACAGCGTAGAGGAAACATTATACTCTGTAAAGAAGTCTGTCACAGATGTACAAAAAACCGTTGCCACCACAAAGAGCTATATCCTCAGACCAGTCTTAAAAACGCTAAGATATACACATTCAGCAATTAATATTGCTCAATCACTTACAGGAAAGAAAAAAAAGCAAAAGATAAAATCATAAAGACACGTTTAACGTGTCTACCTTTTTGAACAATATTGGAACAACTTTTGAGCGATAGTTAATCCATAATAAATTTAAAATGCATAATTAGGTTAGACGAGGGGGAAATACTTTGTTATCAATAACAACAAAAATAGAACAAGATTATTACCAAATTAAGTTAAATGGTGAAGTAGATATTTACACTGTAGATCGATTAAAGGATGCTATAGATGACAAGATGAAACAAAATCCTAAAAATATTGTTTTTGACTTTGGGGATTTGGGGTACATAGATAGTACCGGTATAGGAGCACTTATAGGAATAAAAGGTAAATATAAGGATACTGACATTAAAATTATCAATTTACGCTCCAATATAAAAAGACTGTTTGAAATTACCGGAATCATAAAAATATTTTCAGTTGAATAAGTGGAGGAATTAAAAGAATGGAAAATAAAAACATGACAGTAAGCCTTACACTGCCTAATGCTCCTGAGTTTGTAAGTGTGGCTAGACTAGCGTTATCAGGCGTAGCTGATAGAATGGGATTTGATGTAGACGATATTGAAGATTTAAAGGTAGCTGTATCAGAAGCCTGTACTAATGCTCTTAAGCACGGTAGTAAAGATGAAGCTGGCAAGTATTTTGTACACTATACAATTAAAGAAAAAAAGCTTATAATTGAAGTATGTGATGATGGTAAGGGCATAGATGTAGAAAATATAAAGGCCCCAGATTTAGACCATCCAAAAGAAAGCGGCTTAGGATTATACATTATTCAGACTCTGATGGACGAAGTAGAAATTACAAATCGAGAAAATAATGGAGCCAGCATACGCATGATTAAAAACATAAGGGAGTAGTTGTATGAGTAAACGTCTATCGGCTTCTCAAGATAACAAAAGTCTTAATCGTAAGGCATATATCGATGAGTTATTCAGTGAGTATATAGCTACCAAAGATCATCAATTAAGAAATAAGATATTCGAAGAACACATCTATATAGCTGAAATCTTATCAAAAAAGTATGTGAATAAAGGTGTAGAATACGACGATATCTATCAGGTAGCTAGCTTAGGTTTGATTTATGCAATAGAAAGATTTGATCCAAGTAAAGGATTTGAGTTTTCAAGCTTTGCTACGCCTACCATATTAGGAGAAATTAAGAAGTATTTTAGAGATAAAGAGTGGATTATTAAGGTACCTAGAAGAATACAAGATTCCTACCGAAGAATAAACCAAGCAAAAGAAGAATTGCAACATAAATTGATGAAAGTACCTACAGTAGACGATATAGCAAACTACCTTAATCTTACTCACGAAGAGGTTATAGAGGCTATGGAAGGAAGTTTTGCCTATCAGCCTACATCATTAGATGTAAAAGTGTCTAATTCAAACGATGATAGCGACTTATCTTTATTTGAAGTCTTAGGTTTAGAAGATACCAAAATAGCTGAAATAGAAAATAAAGATTTCCTGCGTACGATATTTGATAGCCTATCAAAATACGATAAAAAGATTATCGTCGACAGATTCTATAATAATAAAAGCCAAAACGAAATAGCAATGGAATTAGGCGTCTCACAAATGACCGTATCGAGACTAGAAAAAAAGATCCTTATAAAATTAAGAGAAAAAATAGCTGTTTAAAATCCTCCTTATTGTGAGGATTTTTTGTAAAAACAGGTGGTCAGGTGGTAAGCAAAGGCAAAGCTCGCCGAAGGTGAGAAAAAGGCCTAGCTTCTGCAGGAGTCATTCTGGAGCGAAGCGAAGGATCTAAAGACCCAAAAGGAATACATGCAAGCTAATGACTAGAGACTAAAAGTGCCTAAGGCACTTTTTTGCAACTAAGTTTGATTAAACTATAGATATATGGTTTGAAATGATATAAAATGATAATAAGTTCACATTTTAAAAGGTTATACTAAAGTTATACTATAGCAAGATTATTTTGACGAGGAGGAAGATTCAAGATGAAAACGTATCCAACTAGGCAAATAAGAAATGTAGTATTATTGGGGCACAGCGGAAGTGGGAAGAGCACAATCCTTGAAGCGATGGCTTTCAATGCGAAAATGACCGACAGAATGGGAAGAATTGAAGACGGCAATACCTTATCCGATTTTAATCAAGAAGAAATTCAAAGACAAATCTCCATTAGCACATCTATCGTACCTATTGAATTCAAAGACCACAAATTAAATATATTTGACGTACCAGGTTACTTTGACTTCGTTGGCGAATTAGTAAGTGCAGTAAATGTAGCCAATTGTGCAGTAATCGTCATTGATTGCCTTTCAGGTCTAGAAGTTGGCGCAATAAAAGCGTGGGAGTATGTTCAAGAGAAAAAAATTCCTACCTTTATTTTAGTGAACAAGATGGACCGAGATAATGCACAATTTGAACCAGTGATGGAACAGATCAAAAACACATTAGGACCTAAGGCAGTTCCATTTGAAATTCCGTATGGAGAAGGGGCAGATTTTAAAGGTGTACTAAATGCAGTAGATATGACAGGAAGAGAAAGAAGCGGAAATTGCTGCATCGATATTGAATTACCACCAGAGACTTTAAATTCCATATCTCCTTATAGAGAGATGATTGTAGAATCCGTTGCTCAAAGCACAGAAGAACTTATGGACAAATACTTTAACGGTGAAGAGCTGACAAATGAAGAAATTCATAGAGGTTTAAGAAAAGGAGTATTAGAAGGAGAATTAGTTCCAATTTTATGTGCCTCTGGTCATTTAAATGTAGGCGTTGAAACTTTAGCAAATATGATTATTGAGTTTTTCCCGTCGCCAGAAGATATACAAAAAGAAAGAAAAATTTCCTCAGAAGCACCTGTTTCTGCATTCATATTTAAAACGATAGTAGATCCATATGTAGGGCGATTGTCGCAATTTAAGGCCATATCAGGAACGATAAAATCCGGTATGGAACTATTAAATACGAGAACAAATAAAAAGGAAAAAGTTTCTCACCTTTATGTTTTGCAAGGGAAGAAACAAATAGAAGTAGACAAAATTGAGGCAGGAGACATAGGGGCCTTTTCAAAATTATCAGATACAACCACAGGAGATACCTTGTGCGATCCAAAGGAGCCTGTGAGTTATAAACCAATAGAATTTCCAAAGCCTAATTTATCTATGGCCATTGAGCCAAAGACAAAGGGCGATGAAGACAAGATCGGCGTAGGTCTACAAAGACTACAAGAGGAAGACCCAACTATTAAAGTGTATCGAAATGACGAAACAAAACAGACGATTATATCTGGTATGGGTGAAATGCATTTAGAGATCATACAAGATAAGATGAAAAATAAATTTAGTGTAGATATCCTTCTTAAAGACCCACAGATTCCATACAGAGAAACCATAAAGAAAAAAGCTACTGCAGAAGGAAAGCATAAAAAACAATCCGGCGGTAGAGGCCAATTTGGTCATGTACTTGTAGATTTTGAACCAATAGGAACAACAGATATCGAATATGAATTTGTAGATAAAGTAGTAGGTGGAGCTGTACCTAGAAACTTTATTCCTGCGGTAGATAAAGGTTTACAAGAATGCAGAAAAGAAGGAGTTTTAGCAGGATTTCCTGTAGTAGGATTAAAGGCAACTTTACACGACGGCTCTTACCATTCTGTAGATTCCGATGAAATGTCCTTTAAAATGGCATCATCTCTAGCCTATAAAAAAGGTATGAAAGCTGCAAACCCAGTACTCTTAGAGCCTATCTACAAAGTAGAGATAACTGTACCAGACCAATATAT
This sequence comes from Alkalibaculum bacchi, assembly GCF_003317055.1. Classification (NCBI taxonomy): domain Bacteria; kingdom Bacillati; phylum Bacillota; class Clostridia; order Eubacteriales; family Eubacteriaceae; genus Alkalibaculum; species Alkalibaculum bacchi. Next base: position 35,822 of record NZ_QNRX01000022.1, on the reverse strand, counting down.
GGGAGATGTAATAGGCGATATAAATAAAAAAAGAGGCCATGTTCTAGGTATGGAACCAGCCGATAATGGCCAAAAGATCGTAGCAGAAGCTCCACTAGCAGAAATGTTCAAATACGCCACAGAACTCCGCTCCTTAACTCAAGCAAGAGGAGAATTTGAAATGGAATTCCAACGCTACGAAGAAGTTCCAGCAAATATAGCGGAAAAGATAGTAGAAAATCAGGTGGTCAGGTAGTCAGGTGGTCAGGTGGTCAGCAAAAGCAGCGCTCGCCTTCGGGCGAGTTAGGGAACCTAGCTCCGGTAGGAGTCATCTTAAGCGCAATGAAAGTGACAAAAAGGGGACAAAAGGGCAAAGGGCAAAGGGCAAAAAGAAGGGGACACATTTATAAATGTGTCCCCTTTTTGCCCTTTGTCCTTTCCGCTTTCTACTTTTACCGAATAATTTTATCTAATGTACAAAAGATAAAGTAAATCAAAAAGAAAGGAGATTCAAATGGATAAACATACAGAGAGAAAAAAGAGTGAAGAATTCAAAGAAGCAATGCGTGATAAAACGGTAGGGGAATTTTTAAACGATCAGCTTTATGAACACGGAATAACAAATAAGGGCGATATGCTGTCCCAAGATAATACAGATTATTATCTAAAAGAAAATGAAAATAAAAATAAAATAAATAAATAAAAAATAGAAAATCGTCAATAATACTAATGAAAACTATATTAAACAAAAAAAGGAGTCCTTAACATGGAAAGAAACAACAACAATAATAACAGAAACGCACAAAACACAAGCAACAACAATAACAGAAATACTCAGAACAACAATAACAACAACAATAACAACAGAAATGCACAAAATAATAATAACAACAATACCCAAAACAATAATAACAGAAATGCTCAAAATAACAACAATAGAAATGCTCAAAACAACAACAACAGAAACAATAACTGCTAATAAAAAAGCAATCTAAATTCATGAATTGAACATAAAGTATTCAATGTATAAAAAAGTTGACAAAGAGAACGGTTCTTTTTGTCAACTTTTTGTTTACTTATAAATAGTATGGTGATAGAATAAAGTAAAGACAGGTGATAAGGTGATAAGGTGGTAAGGTGGTAAGGTGGTATGTCGTAGGTTGCTGGCTGCAGGGCCCGTCATCCAGAGCGCAGCGAAGGATGCCACTAAACGAACTACACGCAACTTAAAACTTGTAAAAGCAGAAAGCTGAAATCGCCTTTGGGCGAGATAAAGGCCCTAGCTCCTGCTCCCGTCATCCAGAGCGCAGCGAAGGATCGCACTAAACGAACTACACGCAACTTAAAACTTGTAAAAGCAGAAAGCTGAAATCGCCTTTGGGCGAGATAAAGACCCTAGCTCCTGCTCCCGTCATCCAGAGCGCAGCGAAGGATCGCACTAAACGAACTACACGCAACTTAAAACTTGTAAAAGCAGAAAGCTGAAATCGCCTTTGGGCGAGATAAAGACCCTAGCTCCTGCTCCCGTCATCCAGAGCGCAGCGAAGGATCGCACTAAACGAACTACACGCAACTTAAAACTTGTAAAAGCAGAAAGCTGAAATCGCCTTTGGGCGAGATAAAGACCCTAGCTCCTGCTCCCGTCATCCTGGAGCGAAGCGAAGGATCTTTGACCCAAAAGGAATACAAAAGCCCTTTCTGCATTCCGCTTTCAACTTTCAACATATTAATCGAGGTGGTATCTTGTCTAGAGTTCCAAGGGAAATTAGTGATTTATCCTATTATCATGTACTAGTAAGAGGAAATGACAAACAAAAGATTTTTTTTGACGATGAAGATAAGAAGAAAATCCTACAAATCTTAAAAAATTACTCTGATGTTGATTTATTAAAGCTAATCGCTTATTGCATACTTGATACCCATGCACATTTCTTATTAAAAATTGAGAAATACGATATTTCAACAATCATGAAAAAAGTAAATGTCACGTATGCATATTATTATAACTGCAAATACCAACGAACAGGTCACGTGTTTTATGATCGATTTAAGAGTACATGTATAAGAGAAAAAAAATATATTCTTCCAGTAATAAGATTTATCCACAATGATCCCATTAGTAATGGCATTGTACAAAAACACGATGCTTATAAATGGAGTAGCTATAAAGATTATATTGAGATGAATGATGATACCGTTGTTTTCTATAAAAAAATCATATTAGCTCAATTTGATTCTAATACAAGGGAAGCTGTTCATAAATTTAAAGTATATACAAAAACAGAGAACAAGGATCTGTTTTTAGATGTAAAGGACAGCGTTGAAAACAAAATTAATCGCATGTTAGAAATATATTTAGCAAAAAATGATATTAATTTAAGCGAACTGGGGTATAAACAAAATAAGTGTCATCGTACTCATCTCGTTTTAATGTTAAAAAACACAGGTATACTTTCAATACGCAAAATTGGAGAAATACTTCAGTTAAACAGAGGAGTCGTATATAAGATTATTAAAGAGCATTCAGGGGAAGATGAAATTCAGTAAGATTGTAAATTTAGCCCGTTAAGGAGGGATAATATGCTTTGTCAAAACTGTAATCAAAAGCCTGCCTCGATCCATATTACGCAGATTACCAATGGTGAAAAAAAGGAAATGCATCTTTGCGAGCAATGCTCTGTATTACAGGATACTTATAATATATCCTTTAACTTTCCAAGTTTTATTGCAAACTTTTTAGATTTAGGAGATTACTCTCAACAATCTAGCGAAATAAATGAAAATACAAACAATCTATATGTGTGCCCAGCTTGTGGCATGGACTATGATACTTTTAAGAAATATGGAAAGTTTGGATGCCGGGTATGTTATCATACATTTCGGTCACACATTAACCCTATGATCAAAAAATTGCATGGCAAAGACCAGCATATCGGTAAGCTTGTAAAGCATGGAGGCGAAAATTTAAGATTAGAAAGAGAATTGGCAGAATTAAATGCAAAATTGACAAAAGCAGTGGAGCTAGAGGAGTATGAAGATGCTGCAATATACCGAGATAAAATAAAAGCGATAAAAAAGACGATTGAAGAGCAAAATAGTATTAATAGTTAATTCTTCGAGGTGTTAAAATGTCAACTGATTATAAAGAAAAAGATATAGTAATAAGCAGTCGCGTGCGATTAGCTCGAAATATTAAGGATTTGCCTTTTGCAGCTATGATTCAAGAAGAAGATAGTAAAAAAGCAATTAAATTAGTAGAAGGGGCTCTTAACAATCAAGATCAATCTATGCCCTCTTTTAATAAAGTGGAAGTTAAGGATTTAAACACAAATGAAAAGCGAATGTTAGTAGAAAAACATCTAGCGAGCAAGGAATGGAGTAAGAATGACGAAGCCGCTGTTTTTATTCGCAAAGATGAAAATGTGAGTATTATGGTAAATGAAGAGGATCATATAAGAATTCAATGCATATTAGATAGCTTTCAATTACGCCGTGCTTTTGACATTGCCAATGAAATAGATGATATATTAGAGGAAAAAATTCGATATGCCTTTGATGACAAATACGGATACTTAACAGCTTGCCCAAGTAATGTAGGAACAGGGATGAGAGCTTCTGTTATGATTCATTTGCCTTCCTTAACTTTAGGCAATCAAATGAACGATTTGATTCAAACATTAGCTCGCTTTGGCATCACTATTAGAGGTATCTATGGAGAAGGCAGTCAATCTTTAGGTGATTTATATCAGATTTCCAATCAAATAACACTGGGACTCAATGAAGAAACTATTATTCGTAATTTACACAGTGTAATAAAAGAAATCATCAAAAGAGAAAGAAATGTAAGAAATGAAATGTTAATCAATAATAGAATATATCTTGAGGACAAAGTTTTTAGAGCTTTAGGAATATTAGAAAATGCAAGAACAATCACCGTAGAAGAAAGTATGAAGCTCATATCTCTTATCCGATTAGGAACGGATTTAGAAATTATTGAGCAGGATATTTCAGAGATTAATCGATTGATATTATCGATTCAGCCAGGGATTTTATCCCATACTTATGGGATTCCAATAACAAACAAATTAGACAACACGAGAGCAGAGCATATAAGAAAAATTTTAGGGAAAAACAATACATAGGAGGTGGCAAATATATGCCTATTTTTGGAAGATTTACAGAAAAAGCGCAAAGAGTATTAGTATTATCACAAGAAGAAGCAAAAAAACTAAATCATAATTATATTGGGTCTGAACACTTGCTTCTTGGATTAATTCAAGAAGGAGAAGGGATCGCAGCAATAGCTCTTAAGAATCTTGGTATTGAATATGAAAGTGTGTGTACAGAAATTGAAGATTTAGTAGGCAAGGGAGAAAGAGAAGTTAGTGAGATTATAGGCTATACTCCTAGAACAAAGAAAATCTTAGAACTCAGTTTAATGGAAGCGAGAGCTCTAAACCAAAGCTATATTGGAACAGAGCACATTTTACTTGGACTTATTCGAGAAGGGGAAGGTGTAGGCGCCAAAATTCTACTGGATATGAACCTGAATTTTGAAAAGATCAGAGAAGAAATCATCAAATTAATGAACAATACAGTAAATCAAAGCAATAAAAGCAATGTAGCAAAAAACAGCAATACAAAGACATTAGACAAATACGGCAGAGATTTAACCGTTATGGCATCTCAAGGTCAATTAGACCCTGTTATCGGCCGTGAAAAAGAAATAGAACGAGTCATTCAAATACTAAGCCGCAGAACAAAAAACAATCCAGTTCTAATAGGAGAACCAGGAGTTGGCAAAACAGCTGTAGCAGAAGGTTTGGCTCAAAAAATTGCGGAAGGTAATATTCCTGAAAATCTTAAAAATAAGAGAGTCGTTTCTTTAGATATGTCTTCTATGGTAGCAGGTGCTAAATATCGTGGAGAATTTGAAGACCGATTAAAAGGTGCTATGGAGGAAATAAGAAATGCAGATAATATTATTCTCTTTATAGATGAACTCCATACGATTATCGGCGCAGGCGCTGCAGAGGGCGCTATTGATGCTTCTAATATTATGAAACCTGCCTTATCAAGAGGAGAACTACAAGCAATTGGCGCTACAACTCTTGATGAGTACAAAAAACATATTGAAAAAGATGCAGCTTTAGAAAGAAGATTCCAACCAGTAAATGTTGGAGAACCAAGCAAAGAAGAAGCTGTAGAAATCCTGAGAGGTCTTCGAGATCGATATGAAGCACATCACAAAGTAACCATTACAGAAGAAGCCATTCATGCAGCAGTTGATTTGTCTTCTAGATATATTAATGACCGTTATCTACCAGATAAAGCCATTGACTTAATCGATGAAGCAGCTTCAAGGGTAAGACTTTCTCAATTAACAGCTCCACCAGATATAAAAGAAATTGAATTAAAAATTGAAAAATTAGAACAAGAAAAAGAAGAAGCCGTTGCATCACAAGATTTTGAAAAAGCTGCTGAAATAAGAGACCAAGAAAACAAAGCCAAAGAAGAGCTAAAAACCATAAAAGAATCTTGGAAACAAAAAAACAATATTAGCAAAGAAGCTGTTGTAGGAACAGAAGAAATCGCCGATATTGTAGCGAGTTGGACTGGGGTACCTGTAAGAGAGTTGTCTAAAGACGAATCTGCTAGACTTCTAGATTTAGAGGGTATTCTTCATAAGAGAGTAATCGGGCAAGACGAAGCCGTAAAAGCGGTATCTAAGGCTATTAGAAGAGCAAGAGTAGGGCTAAAAGACCCTAAGAGACCAATAGGTTCCTTTATCTTCTTAGGGCCAACAGGTGTAGGAAAAACAGAGCTCAGCAAGGCTCTTGCAGAATCTATGTTTGGCGATGATGATGCAATGATACGAATCGATATGTCAGAATATATGGAAAAACATACCGTGTCTAGACTCATTGGTTCACCTCCAGGATATGTAGGATATGACGAAGGCGGACAATTGACTGAAAAGGTAAGAAGAAAACCTTATTCTGTAATCCTTCTAGACGAAATCGAAAAAGCTCATCCAGATGTATTTAATATCCTTCTTCAAATATTAGAAGATGGTCGATTGACAGATGGTAAGGGAAGAACAGTAGACTTTAAGAACACAGTCGTTATCATGACATCAAATGTTGGTGCTCATACAATTAGAAAACAAAAAACACTAGGCTTTGCTACATCTGAAAGCGAATCCGAAAGCCAATACGAAAAGATGAGAACCAATATCATGGAAGAGCTAAGAAAAACCTTCAGACCAGAATTCTTAAACAGAATCGACGAGGTCATTGTATTCCATCAACTAGACGATAAACACATTCATTCTATAATTGACTTAATGTTAAAACAATTATCGAAACGATTAGTAGAACTAGAAATCGAATTAGAATTTGACCAAAGTGCCAAAGAGTTCATTGCTACAAAAGGAACCAATTTAGAATACGGAGCAAGACCACTAAGAAGAACCATCCAAAAGGAAATAGAAGATAAACTCTCCGAAGAAATGCTAAGAGGCAATGTACTCCAAGGAGCTAAAATCAAGGCAACAGTAGAAAATGACGAGCTGAAGTTTGTAAAGGTATAAAAAAGGCACGTATGTGCCTTTTTTGCTTGATACATAGATTGGTTTTTAGGTGGTAAGGTGGTCTGTCGTAGGTTGCGGGCTTGTAGCTCCTATTAGTCGCTACAAACCTCGCCAACCTTGACAGGGGTAATACCATTTGATTTCTCTTTGCCTTTGGTCAAGACAAATCAGGTATTACTCCCAGGTGGTCAGCAAAAGCAAAACTCGCCTTCGGGCGAGATAAGCCTTTGACCCCATTAGGAGTCATCCGGAGCGAAGCGAAGGATTTAAGATCCAAAAGAAATACCTAAACCCTGGCTGCTGACCGCTAATAGCTGGCCGCAGGCCCGGTCATCCTGGAGCGAAGCGAAGGATCTTTAACCCACCGAGACACACTCGTAGAGCCCCTACTCCAGTCATCCTGGAGCGAAGCGAAGGATCTTTAACCCACCGAGACACACTGGTAGAGCCCCTACCCCAGTCATCCTGAAGCGAAGCGAAGGATCTTTAACCCATCGAGACACACTGGTAGAGCCCCTACTCCAGTCATCCTGGAGCGAAGCGAAGGATCTTTAACCCACCGAGACACACTGGTAGAGCCCCTACCCCAGTCATCCTGGAGCGAAGCGAAGGATCTTTAACCCACCGAGACACACTGGTAGAGCTCCTATCCCAGTCATCCTGAAGCGAAGCGAAGGATCTTTAACCCACCGAGACACACTCGTAGAGCCCCTACTCCAGTCATCCTGGAGCGAAGCGAAGGATCTTTACGAACGAACTACCAAGATATACACTGCATACTATAAAGATTTACATTAATTGAAAAATAAAAAATGAACATTGAACAATGAACAGTACAAATATGCTATTCTTGTAAAGTATTCATATACTGTTAGTTACTCATTGTTCCATGTTCATCGTTCATTGCGACGTAAGTCGCATATTTGCTTACCACCTTACCACCTTACTACCTGACCACCTTACCACCTTACCACCTTAAAAAGAAAATGGAGGAATGCACATGGATCCACGAATCAAAACATTAGCCAAAAATCTCGTAAATTACTCTTGCAGCGTACAAAAGGGTGAAAAGGTACTTATCTCCTTGTCCGGCATAGAGGGGAAGGATTTAGTTAAACAATTAGTTAAAGAAGTATACGCTGTTGGCGGATACCCTTTTGTAGAAATTGGAGATAGTTCCGTTAGCAGAGAAATATTAATGGGAACTAGTGAAGAACAATTACAGATTCAATTAGATTATAGTTTACACAAAATGAAACAAATGGATGCGTATATTGCCATTAGCGCAAGTCCGAATACATCAGAATTATCGGATGTTCCCTCTGAAAAATTAGTCCTACAGAGCAAGATTTTAAGACCAGTATTAGATTATCGTGTAAATAAAACAAAATGGGTAATACTAAGATACCCAAATTACGCTATGGCTCAACTTGCTACTACTAGTTTAGAAGCTTTTGAGGACTTTTATTTTGATGTATGCAATGTAGACTACGGAAAAATGTCCGTAGCAATGGATTCTTTAGTTAACTTAATGAACAAAACAGACAAAGTAAGAATTACAGGACCAGGAACAGACTTACGTTTTTCTATTAAAGACTTACCAGCAATAAAATGTGATGGAAAAGAAAATATTCCAGACGGTGAAGTATTCACAGCACCTGTCAAAGATTCTGTTAATGGAGTAATTACGTACAACACACTATCAGAATACCAAGGCTTCACGTATCAGGACATATGTTTTGAATTTAAAGATGGAAAAATTATTAAGGCTACTTCCAATAATACAGAGAGATTAAATCAAGTACTAGACAGCGACGAAGGTGCTCGATATATAGGAGAATTTGCTATAGGCGTAAACCCTTATATCATCCACCCAATGAAAGATACTTTATTCGATGAAAAAATCATGGGAAGTTTCCACTTTACCCCAGGAATGGCATACGAAGAAGCGAATAACGGAAACAAATCCTCCGTCCACTGGGACCTAGTAAACATCCAAACCCCAGAATACGGCGGAGGAGAAATCTACTTTGACGACGTTCTTATTCGAAAAGACGGTATATTCGTCCTCCCAGAGCTGGAATGTCTGAACCCGGAAAGACTAAAATAAGGTGGTAAGGTGGTCTGTCGTAGGTTGCGGGCTTGTAGCTCCTATTAGTAGCTACAAACCTCGCCAACCTTGACAGGGGTAATACCATTTGATTTCTCTTTCCCTTTGGTCAAGACAAATCAGGTATTACTCCCAGGTGGTAAGCAAAGGCATTTTAGCCACCCTTGGTGGCTTAATGGCGCAACGACGAGGGCGTCGTTCCCAACAATACCTCGCCCGAAGGCGAGTAAAGGACCCAAGCTCCTGCTTTTGTCATCCTAGAGCGGAGCGAAGGATCTTGCTTTTCCTTACCTCGCCCGAAGGCGAGTAAAGGACCCAAGCTCCTGCTTTTGTCATCCTAGAGCGGAGCGAAGGATCTTGCTTTTCCTTACCTCGCCCGAAGGCGAGTAAAGGACCCAAGCTCCTGCTTTTGTCATCCTAGAGCGGAGCGAAGGATCTTGCTTTTCCTTACCTCGCCCGAAGGCGAGTAAAGGACCCAAGCTCCTGCTTTTGTCATCCTAGAGCGGAGCGAAGGATCTTATTTTTCCTTATCTCGCCCATAGGCGAGTGTTTTTGCTGACCACCCGCACTCACCCAATCTGATACTGATCTTCTTCCTGCAGTACACTCAATAAGTAGTCGATGACATCCTGCCTTCTAATAATGCCTATAAAGGTTCCATTGTCATCTGTCACAGGGATGAAGTTTTGATGTTTTGCCATATTAATAATCTCTTCTAGAGGTTGATCAATTCTAACAGACTCAATTTTTTTATGTAGGGTAATATCCTTTAAATCATATTTACCACAGTTGTCAAAATGAATATGAGGATTATTTTTAAATGCCCAAAGCAAATCCCCTTGTGTAACGGCTCCTATATATTTACCTCTGTCGCTTATTATGGGGATTGAGCTATAATCATTTGTCTCCATTACCTCCAAAGCAAATTTCAACGAACAATTAACATTCAAGAAAACAACATCCTTCTTCGGTAAAAGAAAAAACAAAATATTCTTCAAGACATCTCCTCCAAAACAAATATTAATAAATCTTAACATAATTATTATACAACATTTAACAATCAATTTAAAGCGGAATGCGGAAAGCGAAATGGGGAAACTTTTAAAGTTAGAATTGTGAAGAGGAGAAAATAGTCAGGTGGTCAGGTGGTCTGTCGTAGGTTGCGGGCTTGTAGCTCCTATTAGTCGCTACAAACCTCGCCAACCTTGACAGGGGTAATACCATTTGATTTCTCTTTCCCTTTGGTCAAGACAAATCAGGTATTACTCCCAGGTGTTAGCAAAACCAGAACTCGCCTTTAGGCGAGATAAGCCTTAGACCCCAGAGGAATACCCAAGCTCTGGTGGCTGAACGCTGATCGCTGGCCGTAGGGCCTGTCATCCTGGAGCGAAGCGAAGGATCTAAGACCCCAAATCCTGACCCTAGAATGCTTTTTCTGACCACCTTGTTCAATAAATTCTCAATTGTTCGCGAAAGCGCACTAAATAAACTATTATAAACCAATCTTATTTTAGTAACAAAATTTAATATAAAGTTCCGCTTTCCACTTTCCGCTTTTAGCTAAAGTGTGGTATAATTCCAACAGATGTATTTTGGAGGGTAAAAATGTTAGATAAATTAGAAGCAATAGAACGTAAATTTATAGATCTTGAACAAAAAATCAGCGATCCTGAAATCATTGGGAATCAAACGGAATGGAAAAAGTTTGTCAAAGAACACGCAAAATTAGATCCCATTATCGTCAAGTTTAGAGAATACAGAGATATATTAAATTCAATAGAAGAATCAAAAGAAATGCTTCAAGAAGAGTCCGATAAAGAATTTAAAGAAATGGTACAAGTAGAATTAAACGAATTAGAAGAAAAAGAAAAAACTTTAAAAGAAGAATTAAAAATCCTTCTTTTACCTCAAGATCCTAATGATGATAAAAGTGTTATTGTAGAAATCCGGGCAGGTGCTGGTGGTAGTGAGGCAGCTCTTTTTGCAGGGGATTTGTTTAGAATGTATACGCGATATGCGGAAAGACAAGGCTGGAAATATGAAATCATGAGTTCAAATATTCCAGAACTCGGTGGTATAAAAGAAATTGTATTCTCTATTAATGCAGACGGCGTTTATAGTAAACTAAAATACGAAAGCGGTGTTCATCGAGTACAAAGAATACCAACTACAGAATCAGGTGGACGAATTCATACATCCACTATAACTGTAGCTGTATTACCAGAAGCAGAAGATGTAGAAATTGATATCAATCAAAACGATCTAAAAGTAGATGTATATCGTTCTTCTGGTAATGGAGGGCAAAGTGTCAATACCACAGACTCAGCAGTGCGTATTACCCATTTACCAACAAACTTAGTAGTAACTTGCCAAGATGAAAAATCACAGCTAAAAAACAAAGAAAAGGCCATGAAAATTTTAAAGGCTAAACTATACGAAATAGAGCAAAGCAAACAAAATGCCGAAATAGCTGAAAATAGAAAGAGCCAAGTAGGAACAGGAGACCGAAGCGAAAGAATCAGAACCTACAACTTCCCACAAGGTCGAATAACCGACCACAGAATAGGTCTAACCATCTACAAACTAGATGCCTTCCTAGACGGTGAAATCGAAGAAATGATCGAAGCCCTAGTAACAACAGATCAAGCTGAAAAATTGAAGAGTCAAGCATAACAAAAAAGCTTCCGTAAGGGAGCTTTTTTGTTATGCAGGTGGTCAGGTGGTCAGGTGGTCAGGTGGTCAGGTGGTAAGGTAAATCCTAGTGCGTGCCTTCCAGCCAGATAATGATTATTTGTAGTTTCACGGCTTCTACATCTAAAATCTTAGTGGCGGATGACCTGATCCGCCTAAAGAGACACCCGCAGAGAGGACCCGAAAGGAATACCCAAACACTGACCGCTGACCGCTGGCCTCGTCATCCTTGAGCGTAGCGAAGGATCCCTACGCACTAACTATTAAGCAAATAAACCATGTAATAAGCTATCATTAGAACAAAATAAAAAAACCTTTAAAGAACAATGAAAAATGAACATTGAACATTGAACACAGAACAGTACAAATATGCGACTCAACTACCCTTTATATTGTTCATTATTCATTGTTCCATGTTCACTATTCACTGCGACGTAAGTCGCATATTCGATCACCTGACCACCTTAATCCCCCCCCTCAATTCACTTCTAATTTCTCCCCAAACCGAATATAAATAAAAAATAACAAATCTACATAAAAAAACACAGGGGGCTTTTGAATGAACTTTGATACATTGTTTAAAATCACACTGCTAGGATTTCTAGCTGGGACTATTGGGACAGGATTGGGAGGCTTTTCTTCTTTTGTAATTACAAACCCATCTAATCGCCTCTTTAGCTTTACCCTAGGTTTTTCGGGTGGACTAATGATTTCTATCGTATGTTTTGACTTATTGCCTGAAGCTTTTATGTCTGGATTAGGAATATCTATAATAGGGATCATAATAGGGGTAGCATTAATTAGTGCAGTTGATCAGGTGCTTTCTTTTCATTTCTCAGGGAGTCATATGAAAAATGAATTTCTCAAAACTGGAACATTAATGGGCATTAGTATTGCAGCCCATAATTTTCCCGAAGGACTAGCTATAGGTTCAGGCCTTGTGGCAGATCCACACTTAGGAATTAGCTTGGCAATTATTATCCTCATCCACAATATACCAGAAGGCATGGCTATGGCAGCCCCTTTAAGTATTAGTGGAATCTCAAAAATTAAAATACTCCTCTACACTATATATGCAGGGGTGCCCATGGGCATAGGGGCCTGGATAGGGGGCTATATCGGAAATGTATCAAAAAACTTCATAGGCTTGTGTCTAGGCTTTGCAGGGGGAGCTATGTTATTTATCACCTGCCAAGAAATCATCCCCAAATCCAGCGCCCTCTGGAAAGGCCGCACCTCTGGTTTTTCTATTATATTTGGAATCATATGTGGAATACTGCTGACCAAATGGCTGGGGTGAAGTCAGGTGGTCAGGTGGTAAGGTGGTAAGGAGGTGGTAAGGTGGTCAGCAAAACCAAAACTCGCCTAAGGCGAGCTAAAGACCCAAGCTCCTGCAGTAGTCATCCTGGAGCGAAGCGAAGGATCTAGGACCTGCAAAGCCCAACCCAAGCAATGCCTTAGACTCCGCCAGTAGTCATCCTTGAGCGAAGCGAAGGATCTAGGACCTGCAAAGCCCAACCCGAGCAATGCCTTAGACTCCGCCAGGAGTCATCCTGGAGCGAAGCGAAGGATCTAGGACCTGCAAAGCCCAACCCAAGCAATGCCTTAGACTCCACCAGGAGTCATCCTTGAGCGAAGCGAAGGATCTAGGACCTGCAAAGCCCAACCCAAGCAATGCCTTAGACTCCGCCAGGAGTCATCCTGGAGCGAAGCGAAGGATCTAGGACCTGCAAAGCCCAACCCAAGCAATGCCTTAGACCCGCCAGGAGTCATCCTGGAGCGAAGCGAAGGATCTAGGACCTGCAAAGCCCAACCCTAGCAATGCCTTAGACCCGCCAGTAGTCATCCTGGAGCGAAGCGAAGGATCTAGGACCTGCAAAGCCCAACCCAAGCAATGCCTTAGACTGCGTCAGGAGTCATCCTGGAGCGAAGCGAAGGATCTAGGACCCCCGGACCCAACCCAAGCAATGCCTTAGACTCCACCTCAGAGATCCATTTCACTCTCGCACAAATTTCCGCTCTATGTTATAATTCCTATTAATAGTAAATCCAGACAGTAAAGCAAAGGAAGTAAATTATATGACAAAAGTATTTAATATAAGCAGCGAAAATCTAAATATGGAATTGATTCGACAGGCTGCGGATATTATCAATAATAAAGGAACGGTAGCTATGCCAACGGAGACGGTCTATGGTTTAGGTGCAGATGGTTTAAATGAAGAGGCCGTAAAAAAAATCTATATTGCTAAGGGTAGACCTTCTGACAATCCCTTAATCCTTCACATATCCAATATGAATATGTTAGAAAAGCTGGTTGAAGAGATACCTGAGACAGCCAAACTTCTAGCCAAAACCTTTTGGCCAGGTCCGTTGACGATGATCTTTAAAAAATCAAGCATCGTTCCAAGGATTATTACAGCAGGCCTTGAAACAGTGGCCATTCGAATGCCTTCTAATAAAATCGCAAGATGTTTAATAGAAGAAGCCAATACACCAATAGCTGCCCCTAGTGCCAATATATCAGGAAAACCTAGCCCCACAAAGGCAAAGCATGTTATTGAGGACTTAGATGGAAGAATAGACGCCATTATCACATCTGACGACAGCACCATAGGATTAGAATCCACCGTAATTGATCTAACAGAGCCTATTCCTAATATCCTTAGGCCAGGAGCGATTACCTTCGAGGCAATAAAAGAAGTAATAGGACAGGTTCAAATAGATCAAGCAATCCTACACCAAACAACGCGAATAAAAGCAAAATCCCCAGGGATGAAATACAAACACTACGCTCCAAAAGCACCTATGAAAATCATAAAAGGGGATAGGGTAAAAGTAGTAAAAGCCATAAACGAACTCACCCAAGAATATCAAAAACAAGGGAAAAAGGTAGGCGTCTTAGCCACAGAAGAAACAAAAAAAGAGTACAAAGCCGACAAAGTAATCACCATGGGCCAACGCTCCAAACCAGATACCATAATGGCAAAACTATTTGACTCCCTAAGAGCCTTTGATGAAGAAGACATACAAATCATCCTATCCGAAGGATTCAGCAATCAGGGCAAAGAACTAGCCATATCCAATAGGCTGAATAAGGCTGCGGGATTTGATATAATTGAAGTGGAATAAGGTGGTGAGAAATAATATGAAAAATATCTTATTCGTCTGTACAGGCAATACTTGCCGGAGTAGTATGGCTGAGGGAATAATGAAGGATCTTCTTAAAGGTGAAGACATTATAATAAAATCAGCAGGCACCGATGTGTTCTTCAGCGAGCCTGCAAACCAAAAGGCCATTGATGTCATGTCGAAAATGGGCATAGACATAAGAAATCACATCTCGCAAATACTAACGGAAGAGCTAATAGAAGAAGCCGATTTAATCCTAACCATGACTCACTACCATACAGACAGTGTAATACGCAAATACGCCAAGGCCATAGAAAAGACCTTTACACTAAAAGAATACTTATCTTTACTCCTAGAAAAAAAAGGACGAACACAAGACCCAGATTACCAATTAAACATAGACCAAATGAACCTAGCCGACCCTTACGGTCAGTCGATTGGCGTTTATAGGGAAACTGCGAAAGAAATAAAGAGGATATTGGAGAAGATTTTGAAATTAGTACTTTAGGTGGTCAGGTGGTCAGCAAAAGCAATACTCGCCTTCAGGCGAGAAAAGGACCCTAGCTCCTGCTTTTGTCATCCTGGAGCGAAGCGAAGGATCTAAGACCTACAGAGCCCAGCTAAGCAATGCTTTTGCACGACCTTATAAAAAAAGGAGATCCGTACTCAAATGAAAAACATACTCTATCTTGAATGCTACTCAGGCATAAGCGGTGATATGACTGTTGCGGCTTTGCTTGACTTAGGAGCAGATGAAGAGACTTTACTACAAGGCCTCAAAAGCCTTAATATAGATGGATATAAAATAAAAATATCCCAGACAAGTAAATGTGGGATTTGTGCCAAGGATTTTAATGTGATATTAGAAGAGCATCACAAACAACATCACTTCCACAGAAATATCAAAGACATCAATCAAATTATCTCAAGCTCTAATATTACGCAAAACGCTAAAGAAATAGCTCTAAAAACCTTTAAAATTATAGCCGAAGCAGAAGCTAAGGTTCATGGCAAGAGCATAGAAGAAGTGCATTTTCATGAGGTAGGAGCTATTGATTCTATTGTAGATATTGTAGCTGTAGCTATTTGCATTGACAATCTAAAAATCGAACAAGTTATCGTATCTCCTATATACGAAGGTCATGGACATGTAAAATGTCAGCATGGAATTATCCCAGTACCTGTTCCTGCAGTAGTGGAAATTGCAAAAGGAGAAAATCTTCAACTAAAATTAACAGACACAGAGGGAGAAATGGTGACGCCAACAGGTGCAGCTATAGTAGCAGCATTAAAAACAAGGAATCAATTACCTAAGAACTATATCATTGAAAAGATTGGAATTGGCGCCGGTAAAAAGGACTTTCCAAAAGCAAATATTCTTAGGGCATATATATTACAAGCTATCGATAATAATGAAGATCAAGTTATTTTGCTTCGGTGCAATATAGACGATATGACTGGAGAAGAACTAGGTTTTGCCTTAGAGGTGATTATTGAAGAGGGAGCACTAGACGCAAATTTCACCCCCATTTTCATGAAAAAAAACCGACCAGCCTATGAACTAACCGTCATCTGCAAAGAAGAAGACCATACGAGACTAAAAAAAGTCATCTTTAAATACACAACCACCCTAGGTATAAGAGCCATCCCATCCACGAGATCCATCATGAAAAGAACCATAACAAACTTCTCATCAACACTGGGAGAAGTAAAAATAAAAGAAGCAAAATACGAAGACATCACCAAAAGAACAATAGAATACGAAGACGCAAAGAAGATTGCGAAAGAACATAATTTATCTGTAGGTGAAGTATTTAGAACTATATATAGTGAACTAAGGTGGTAAGATTAATAAGGTGGTCAGGTGGTCAGGTGGTCAGGTGGTCAGGTGGTCAGCAAAAGCAACTCGCCGAAGGCGAGGTAAAAACCCCAGCTCCTGCTTTTGTCATCCTGGAGCGAAGCGAAGGATCCTTGACCCCAAAGCCGACCCAAGCTCCTGCTTTTGTCATCCTGGAGCGAAGCGAAGGATCCAAGACCCAAAAGCCGGCCCAAGCTCCTGCTTTTGTCATCCTGGAGCGAAGCGAAGGATCCAAGACCCCAAAGCCGACCCCAGCTCCTGCTTTTGTCATCCTGGAGCGAAGCGAAGGATCCAAGACCCCAAAGCCAACCCAAGCTCCTGCTTTTGTCATCCTGGAGCGAAGCGAAGGATCCAAGACCCCAAAGCCGACCCAAGCTCCTGCTTTTGTCATCCTGGAGCGAAGCGAAGGATCCTTGACCCCCAAGCCGACCCAAGCTCCTGCTTTTGTCATCCTGGAGCGAAGCGAAGGATCCAAGACCCCAAAGCCAACCCCAGCTCCTGCTTTTGTCATCCTGGAGCGTAGCGAAGGATCCTTGACCCCCAAAGCCAACCCAAGCTCCTGCTTTTGTCATCCTAGAGCGTAGCGAAGGATCCTTGACCCCAAAGCCAACCCAAGCTCCTGCTTTTGTCATCCTGGAGCGAAGCGAAAGATCCAAGACCCCAAAGCCGACCCAAGCTCCTGCTTTTGTCATCCTAGAGCGAAGCGAAGGATCCAAGACCCCAAAGCCGACCCAAGCTCCTGCTTTTGTCATCCTAGAGCGAAGCGAAGGATCCAAGACCCCAAAGCCGACCCAAGCTCCTGCTTTTGTCATCCTAGAGCGAAGCGGAGAATCCCTAGGAACGACCTACACGCAACCTAAAAATGTTAAAGCAGAACACTAATCCGCGTTTTTCCACATTCCGCATTCCACTTTCCACCAAAAATATTTAAACCTAATTAGTTACAAAAGACAACGATACATCAATAACAAACTGAAAGGTAGGAGATACCATGCAAAAACCAGAATGGTTAAAAATAAAAGCCAGTGCTACAAAAACGAGAGAAGTAACTGAAATGCTTCGAAGCTTAAATCTGCATTCTGTATGCGAAGAAGCAAACTGCCCTAATAGAATGGAATGTTTCGAAAAGAAAACAGCTACTTTTATGATACTAGGAAAACACTGCACTAGAAACTGTACTTTTTGTAATGTAGATAAACAAAAACCCGGTCAAGTTGATGAAAATGAACCTTTAAACGTAGCAGAAGCCATTAAGAAAATGGGCATGAAGCATGTGGTAATTACATCCGTAACTAGGGACGATTTACCAGACGGTGGTGCGGGACATTTTGCAAAAGTTATTAAAGAAATCAGAAACTTAAATCAAGGTATAACAGTAGAAGTTCTTATTCCAGACTTCCAAGGGAATGAGGAAGCCTTAAAAAAGGTTATAGATGAAAAACCAGAAATACTTAATCACAATATTGAAACCATTCCACGCCTTTACCCAGAAGTGCGCCCAAAAGCCGTATACGAAAGATCTCTTGAATTACTCCAAAAGGCAAAAAAAATAGATCCAAAGACTATAACCAAATCAGGAATCATGGTAGGCTTGGGAGAAACCTTTGATGAAGTAATCCAAACTTTTAAAGACCTAAGAGCAGTAGACTGTGACCTACTAACAGTAGGTCAATACCTAGCCCCATCAAAACAACACCACGAAGTAGTAGAGTATATCCACCCCGACACCTTCGCAGCCTACAAAGCCCAAGCTCTAGAACTAGGCTTCAAATACGTAGCCTCAGATCCATTTGTAAGGAGCTCGTATAATGCCTTCGAAGCCATGGATAGCCTCGAAGGTGGTAAGCAAAACCCTTAGAGTGGAAAGTGGAAGGTGGAAAGTGGAAAGTGGAAGGTGGAAGGTGGAAAACTCGCCTTCGGGCGAGGGAGGGAACGGTGTTTCACCGTTCCGCATTAAGCCACCTAATGGTGGCTATTATTGACCCGAGCCCCTGCATTGTCATCCTAGAGCGTAGCGAAGGATCTTAGACCGCAGAGAAAGACCCCAGCCCAAGACCCAAAAGGAATGCTTAAAATGCCTTTCCCGACCAACCGTCTAATGAACCAACAAAAAGGAGTTGAACACATGCGTCCATCATGGGATGAGTATTTTATTGAAATGCTCGATGTCGTAAAGAAAAGATCTACCTGCCTACGTAGGCAAGTAGCTGCAATAATTGTAAAAGACAAAAGAATCATCGCCACAGGCTATAATGGAGCTCCATCGGGCATTGCCCATTGTGGAGATATAGGTTGCCTTAGGGAGCAGCGTGGGATACCTTCTGGTGAAAAGCACGAACTCTGCCGAGCTATCCACGCAGAGCAAAACGCAATCATCCAAGCTGCCGTCCACGGAGTAAGCATAGCAGAAGCCACAATCTACATCACCCACAGTCCCTGCGTCCTCTGCGCCAAAATGCTAATCAATGCTAATATAAAACGAATCGTCTACACCTCCGATTACCCCGATCAGTATGCCATGAGCTTGTTAGAAGAAGCAGGAATACTTATGATAAGGTGGTAAGGTGGTAAGGTGGTAAGGTGGTAAGGTAGTAAGCAAAACCTTACTCGCCTTCGGGCGAGGTAAAGGCTCGCAACGTCATCTTAAACTCCTCGTTTTATAATTCTAAATTCTAAATTGATTACGCCCAGCGTAATCTCATCTAATTTTTTAAAACCCACAATTAAAATAAAAAAAATGAATAAAGAAGTATAAAAACCCTTCCTCAGGTAATACTTCTAATGAACAAGGAAGTTACAAGTACTTTAATATTGTTTTATCCCCCTTTTACAATATAAGAGAGATACTTATAACTTCCTTTTTACATAAATAAGGTGGTAAGGTGGTAAGTGGTAGGTTGCGGATTTCTAGCTCCTTCTAGTCGCTACAAACCTCGCCAACCTTGACAGGGGTAATACCACTTGATTTCTCTTTCCCTTTGGTCAGGACAAATCAGGTATTACTCCCAGGTGGTAAGAAAAATCTTACTCGCCTATAGGCGAGATAGCCCTGACCCCAGAGGAATACTTAAGCTCTGGCGGCTGAACGCCGATTGCTGGCCACAGGCCCCGTCATCCTGGAGCGAAGCGAAGGATCTTTACAAACTAACTATAAGCATATGAACCATATACGAAACGATCATTAGAACAAAATGCAAAAACCTTCAATGAACAATGAAAAATGAACACTGAACATGGAACAGTACAAATATCCCACTCAATAATCCTTTATATTGTTAACTATTCATTGTTCCGTGTGCATTATTCACTGCGACGCAAGTCGCATATTTGCTTACCACCTTACCACCTTACCACCTTACCACCTTACCACCTTACCACCTTACCACCTTACCACCTTACCACCCTACCACCTTGAAAAAAAGGAGTTGCCCGCCCAATGAAAAAAGCCATTCTAATCCTAAGCCTTATAACCTGTATTTCCTTTACCATAGGAAGTGCCTTTTATCCCTTCCAAAAGGACGAAGAGAAAGTTCTCGCGAAAAGCTTTGAAGCTACAGATGCCCATTTAGACAGCATTGAAGTACATATTGATTTAAAAACGCCAATAGACATAGACGAAATAAAGACCACATTAAATATAGACAAAAGCCAAACAACTTCTATACAAATGCCTCATAAGGAGATTTGTTATGTTGGGGAGCAGAAGAGCGTGTTTCACAAAATTGAAAATGACCTGGTAACCAGTGTTGATTTCATTTTAAAAGATAAAAAGGATCTAAATCTGTACAGGGAAATAAAAAAGACATTAGCAAAGTCAAATACAGAATACCAAATTTTCTTAATGTATAAAGGAAGTTTCGATAGAGAAATTATGGAACAAGAAATGAAAGATATTACAGCAAAAGCACTACAAGAAACAAATACAGATTTCATAGAAGGTGGTTTTATCCGCGAAAACTTCTTAACCACCAGTGGCTACAACAAAACAATCCAAAATCACATCACCACCGGAGGAAATAAAGTCAATATGAATATAGCGATAAAATGCAATGCTGATGAGGATAGAGCGTATGTTATTGTAGGCACACCGCTTATATATGGAGATTATTAATTAAGGTGGTAAGCTTCAAGGTGGTAAGCTTCAAGGTGGTAAGGTGGTAAGCAAAACCTTACTCGCCTTCGGGTGAGATAAGCCCTTGACGCCGGAATACCTAAACCCTAACGGCTGGACGCTGATTGCTAGCCGCAAGCGCCGTCATCCTGGAGCGAAGCGAAGGATCTTTACAAACTAACTATAAGCATATGAACCATATACGAAACGATCATTAAAACAAAATGCAAAAACCTTCAATGAACAATGAAAAATGAACACTGAACATGGAACAGTACAAATATGCGACTGAATAAGCCTTTATATTGTTTATTATTCATTATTCACTGTTCCATGTTCACTGCGACGCAAGTCGCATATCTGCTTACCACCTTACCACCTTACCACCTTACCACCTCATATCAGTATACCTTTTTCAGCTCCACTCCCGTATAATAATGCTTCAATATCTCTACATAATCAAACCCTGCTTCTGCCATGCCATTGGCGCCGTATTGGCTTAGGCCTACGCCGTGGCCGTTGCCATTAACAGTAAATACTAGCTTGTTGCCATCTTGTTTTATTGTAAAATTATTAGATCTTAGGTTTAATAGTTCTCTGATCTCTCTACCAGTTAAGGTCTTATTTCCTACTCGAATTTCATCTACTCTTCCGCTTTTCGTCCTACTAATAATTTCTAGATTATCAATCATCTTATTTTTCTTTAATACGATGTCAGGATATTTATTTTTGAGAGTTTTCTCAAAATCATCTTCACTAATATCAAAATTTGTGCTTATATAGGGCGAATTTGTCTCATATTCGCTGGACACGCTTCTAAGGTAGGGCAATGAGGCAGAAAAATAATCTTCAGAGTTTTCTGTTACACCGCCACTACTTGAATGAAAAAGAGGGTCAATCAATTCTCCATTATAGATAAGAGATTCTCCTTTTGTAGAATCTACAGCTTCCTCAATTTTGCTCCAAAGCTCTATACTATTTAAAGCAGATAGCTCCGTATTTTTAGACCAAGCAACTAGGCGATCATCCTTACTTATCCATGCCTGACAGTGTCTATAATCTGTGCACAGCTCGTACTGAGGGTGCACGTCATCTGGCTTACCCCCAAATTCTTCTAGTCTATTTAATGTATAAGTCCTTGCTGCAACAGCCTGTGCTTTTAGAGCCTCTAATTCAAAGTTAACAGGCATTTCTGCAGCTACTACACCTTTAATATACTCATCTGTTGTCAATTCCATAGTCGTATTGTCCTCTGTATTAAGAACTGTTACATACACCTGATCTTTTTCCTCAATCACATCAGGCTCATCATCCCTTTGATTAATAGCCTCACAAGAGCTGATAATAAAAAAGGGGATAATCATTACAATCAAAAACAACGCTAGTATCATTAAGCCAATTTTTCTCATGTTATACCTCCGATATGTGCATATAGATATATATTCGTCCTTGGGAGAAAATATTTCTATAATTCTAGATTAGTTGGAAAAGGAAAAGCATGAAGCGCTGGGGGAGAAAGATAGGTGGTCAGGAAAAGCAATACTTGCCTTGGCGCGAGATAAGCCTTGACCCGAGAGGCATACCCAAGCCTTGGCGGCTGAACGCCGATTGCTGGCCGCAGGCCCCCGTCATCCTGGAGCGAAGCGAAGGATCTTTACAAACTAACTATAAGCATATGAACCATATACTAAACGATCATTAAAACAAAATGCAAAAACCTTCAATGAACAATGAAAAATGAACACTGAACATGGAACAGTACAAATATGCGACTCAATAACCCTTTATATTGTTAATTATTCATTATTCCCTGTTCATTGTTCACTGCGACGTAAGTCGCATATTTGCTTACCACCTTAAAAAATATCCACAATTTTCATATTTTTAGGTATAAATACCAAGTTTGCAGGCAATAATGTCTTCAGGAGGTGCGAATATGAAGAAAAAAATATTCAAAGATGATAATTCTAGTTTTAAAGAAAGAGCACTCAAATTAGCAAACAAAGAAGGTTTCTACGTTGCAATTTTCTTATGTATTACATTAGTCGCTACAATGTTAGTATACTTCGTTAACGACAATGCATCAAACAAAGATATAGCCAATAAAGATACAGCTATAGTAGAACAAGAGACTACTGATCCAGTAGATAACACCAACGCAATTATCGACGAAGATACAATAGGAGCAGAAGAACCAGCAACGGAAACAGCTACGCAAGTAGACAAAACAACAAAAGAGGAAGAACCAAAGACAGAAGAACCAAAAACGGAACAGCCAAAAGAGCAGGCGCCGCAATCTAATACAAATCTAAAAGATATGGTAAGCCCTGTTGGCGCAAAAGAAGTAGTAATGGCCTTTAGTATGGGTGGGGAACCAGTATATTCTCAAACATTGCAGGAATTTACATCTGAACATACAGGAGTAGACCTCAAAGCAGAAGAAGGTCAAGAAGTAAAGGCAGCTTTAAATGGAAAGGTAACAAAAATCTACAAAGATGGAAAACTAGGACAAACCATCATCATCCAACATAGTAATGGTATTGAAACAAGATACAGTAACTTAGAAGAAAAGGTAGCTGTTACTCTAAATCAATCCGTATCTGCAGGAGATGCAATAGGTAAAGTTGGCAAAACAGCCACTTTCGAATCCGAAGATCCGTCACACCTACACTTTGAAGTATGGCAAAACGGCAAATGCATAGACCCAAGTGAATACTTGTAAAAGAACGACCCTTCGGGGTCGTTTTTTGCTGGACGGTTGGTTCGTTAGACCGTTGGACGGGAAAAACTAAATAGCGGAAAGCTGAATGCTGAAAGCGGAACTTTTTAGTTAGGATCCTAGAAATACTCGCCTTCGGGCGATATAATGAACGATGCCTTCAACGTTCTACATTACACCACTGTGGTGGATATTATACTTAAGCTCCGCTAAGAGTCATCCTGGAGCGAAGCGAAGGATCTAAGACCCTAGAGCCAACCCCAATATGCTTTTGCTTACCACCTTATTCCAATATTTTTCCTCTCTCGCGTCTAATTTAAGCAATTCCTGCATAAATTTTATTAATGATAATGTTGGGGGGTTACTTGATGTGAAGGACTACATAGAAGAAAGAGTATTGAGTATAGCGAATTATATAATAGAATCAGGAAATACAGTAAGAGAAGCTGCTAAAGTATTTAAAGTCAGCAAAAGTACTGTTCATAAAGATATTACGGAAAGACTACCAGATATAAATCCAACAATTTACAAAAAAGCTAGAGAAATACTCGACAACAACAAAGCTGAGCGTCATCTAAGAGGGGGTATGGCAACGAAACAAAAATATAAAACAAAGTGCAAATGCAAAAAGGTAAAAATAGCTGAAGAAACTGAATAATCAAAGGCATCTGTCCCAAAGTACATACAAGCCCAGCTGGGCTTTTTTTGTGCGCCAAGCAATCAGCAATCAGCAATCAGCAATGAATAATGAATAATGAACAATGAACGCACAGCCACCACCGGTGGCCAAATGTTTTTGCTGACCACCTTACCACCTTAATTTTACATTTTTTTAGCACTAAAGATTTGAATTTACGCAACTTATGTTATAATATACTCTTAGTAGAAAGTAATTAAGGAGAGGATACTTAGAGATGCCCTTTAGAAGAGATATAGGAATTGATTTAGGTACGGCAAATATTCTGGCATATGTTAAAGGCAAGGGAGTAATATTACAAGAGCCTTCTGTTGTTGCAATTGATACAAACACAAACGAAATTAGAGCCATTGGTTCTGAAGCGCGGGCTATGCTTGGAAGAACGCCTGGAAATATACAAGCTATCCGCCCTCTAAGAGATGGCGTGATTTCTGATTTTAAAATTACAGAAAGAATGCTAAAATATTTTATCGAAAAAGTATGTGGAAAAAGAAGATTGTTTAGACCAAGAGTAGTTGTAGGAATTCCAAGCGGAGCTACCGAAGTCGAAAAAAGAGCAGTAGAACAGGCTGTTCTCGCTGCAGGTGGGTCAAACCCTGTTATCGTAGAAGAACCAGTAGCAGCCGCTATAGGAGCTGGCATTGACATTACGGCACCTACGGGAAATATGGTCATTGACATCGGTGGAGGCACAACAGATATTGCAGTATTATCCTTAGGGGGAATTGTAGAAAGCATTTCTATAAAAATAGCAGGAGACAAATTTGACGAGGCTATTGTCCGATACATGAGAAAAAACCATAATGTACTCATCGGGGAAAGAACTGCAGAAGATTTGAAAATCAATATCGGTGCAGTACACCCTAGTGTAGAAGAAAAAGAAATCGAAATAAGAGGTCGAGATCTTTTATCTGGTTTACCTAGATCCATCCTAGTGCGTTCTGAAGAAATCAGAGTATCTCTTCAAGAGAGTATTGATACGGTTATAAATGGCGTTCACGCTGTATTAGAAAAAACACCACCAGAATTAGCAGCAGATATTAGCGATATCGGTATTTATTTGACAGGTGGCGGTGCTTTAATCCCAGGATTGGATATACTAATAGAGGAGAGAATAGGCGTGCCAGTAAAAATTGTTGAGGATGCAGAAATGGCTGTAGCCATAGGAACAGGAAAAATCCTTGACAATGTTCACCTGTTAATGGGATCAAGAAAATCTTACGAATAAAGTGAATGAAAGCATATACAGGCACTTTACTCCCATGTTTTAAGGGGGGTTAATACCTATTATGAGAGATAAACACGGATAATTCCGTGTTTTATTTCTAATCACGTTTGAACAATAGTTAAACAAATGAGGGAATTTATGAAGACTACAGTAGGAACTATGAGCAAACAGCGTGTAATGATTTTTTTAGTAATAATACTTGTAATATGTATTGGAGTAGGTATCAAACTTTTTTCCGACATGAGAAATCCAGAAAAGATATTTCAAGCAGGGAAGGATTCTGAGGATTCAGAAAATGTAGAAGATTCATTTCCAGACAGTAAAATCAATATCCTGATTTTTGGTTTAGACAAGGATTATATTCGTGAAGAAGTACAAAAATATGGCGTATATCGATCGGATACGATGATGTTGGCTACTCTGGATTTTGAAAAGAATACTCTAGACCTTGTATCCTTGCCAAGGGATACCTATGTGCCCATTTACAATCAATATGGCAAAGATAAGCTCAACTCTTGTTTTATGTACGCAAGTGAAGACGCAGAGGATAAAGGTGAAGTCATTCCTTTAGGAATTGAGTACTTATCCAATACGGTGAGCAATGTTCTAGGGGACATCCCCGTGGATTATTATGTAGGTATAACAGATATGGAAGTAGTATCAAAAATCATCGACGAGATAGGTGGTATTGAAATCGATGTGCTCCATACTCTTTATGCAGACAAGGGAAAAGACCATAGCCAAGTAGTAGTTGAGAAAGGCTTGCAAAAACTTAATGGTGAGGAGCTACTGTACTACGCTAGATACAGAGCTTATCCATTAGGGGATATTGATAGAGTTGCTAATCAACAGCATATCATGAAGAGCCTTTTACAAAATATGAAGAAGGCCAATACTTTAATTAAGATTCCGCAAATATACAGTCTGGTTAAAGATAATTTGACTACTAATTTAAATATGAAACAAATCACTGCATTATCTTTATTTGCCGTCAATATTGAGGCTATGGAAACCTATACTCTACCAGGTAGTTTTGGAGATTTTGCAGGAATATCCTATTGGATTATGGACCAAGAAAAAATAGCAGAATTAGCTCAAAAGATTTACGGAATTACGATAGAAGAAAGAGATCAAGAAGAGTTTTCAGGCGGATTGTCTCATTTGACAGCATCTGTTGGAAATTCAAACTTACGAGTAGGAAATAGAACTACGCTGACTATTGCAGGGACTACCGTATCGGGACAGGTGCATTATTATCAAATCAATGACACAAACTATAGTGTATCAAACCCAGGAGTTATTCAGCTCAATGCAGACAATACTATCGTAGCAAAGAAATCAGGAACTACGACGATAACCATAGAAGCAGGTGGCTATACGGTTACAACAAGTATAAGGGTAACGGCAGCTCAGCAAACACCAGCGCCTGCACCTCAACCTGCACCCACACCAAAAGAAGAGACACCAAAACCCCCAGCACCAGACCCAACACCAACACCTGAGCCTACGCCAGACCCAACACCAACACCTGAGCCTACGCCAGACCCAACACCAGCACCAGTAGAGCCAACCCCAACACCCGAACCAACGCCAGGTGAACCGACCGTAGGAAATACAGACTCTAATATAGGAACGGATCAATAGGAGCGTTACCAGCAATCAGCGGCCAGTCATCAGCTTCCAGTAGCTCTAAACCAAATTAATTACCCCCACGTCACCTACAGGAGCGAAACGATGAAGGATCCGTGCGAATTAAATACTAGTCATAAATTATATAATAGTTCTAATTTAACTAGTACTATAACAAAACACGAAAATCTTCAATGAAGAATGAACATTGAACACTGAACATGGAACAGTACAAATATGCGACACAATAACCCTTTATACTGTTCATTATTCATTATTCTGTGTTCATTGTTCACTGCGACGCAAGTCGCATATTTGACCCACGAAGCTCAACCCGAGAAATGCTTTTGCTGACCACCCGACCACCTGACCACCTTATCACCTATCTTTTTCAAAAGGAGTAACTATGTCTTTATTAAGCAACCCATTAAATATGATAAAAGAAAATATAGAAAATGCCGGAATAACCTTTGAAATGTCTAAAAAAGAGCTTGAAAAAAAATACACAGGTACAGCTTTAGGATTATTGTGGGCATTAGTCAAACCAGTACTCTATATCTCTGTGTACTGGTTTGCCATTGAAATAGGTATAAGAGGATCTAGAAATGAAATATCCGGATTCCCTTTTATTCTCTGGCTTATTGCAGGGATTATTCCATGGTTTTATATATCAGAAACCTTAATATATGGCGGCACATCTTTTAGACAAAACAAACACCTCATTACGAAAATCGTCTACCCAGTGTCCACCATTCCAACCTTTAGGATGTTTTCACAGCTATTCGTACATATAGCTTTAGTGTTCATCCTAATAGCCATTTTTTGGTTTGCAGGATATCCACCAGATATTTATTATCTACAAATATTCTACTATATGTTTTGTATGTTCGCCTTTATGACCGTACTTTCCTGGACAACAGCATCTCTGATAGTAGTTAGCCGAGACTTCGAACACCTTCTCAAATCCATCACCACCATGCTGTTCTGGCTGACCCCCATCCTATGGAAAATCGAAAATGTCCGAGGCATCCTAAAATACATCATCCTAGCAAACCCCTTTTATTATTTCATAAAAGGCTATCGAGATACCTTCATCAACAAAGAATGGTTCTTCCAAAACCTTCCCTATACCATATACTTTTGGGGAGTGATGTTGGTACTGAGCATCTTAGGGGGATATATATTTAAGAAGTTAAGAGGGGAGTTTGCAGATATTCTGTAAAGGCAGGTGGTCAGGTGGTCAGCAAAACCACCACTCGCCGATAGGCGAGGTAGAGAAAAGCAAGATCCTTCGGCTAAAGCCTCAGGATGACTTTGTTGCCATACGCAAGTAATTATGTAGAAAGGATCCAAGACTTCAGAGCCATCGCAAGCTCCTACCCGAGTCATCCTAGAGCGAAGCGAAGGATCCAAGACCCCAGAGCCATCGTAAGCTCCTACCCGAGTCATCCTAGAGCGAAGCGAAGGATCCAAGACCCCAGAGCCATCGCAAGCTCCTATCCGAGTCATCCTGGAGTGAAGCGAAGGATCCAAGACCCCAGAGCCATCGCAAGCTTCTACCCGAGTCATCCTGGAGCGAAGCGAAGGATCGAAGACCCCAGAGCCATCGCAAGCTCCTACCCGAGTCATCCTGGAGCGAAGCGAAGGATCCAAGACCCCAGAGCCATCGCAGGCTCCTACCGAGTCATCCTAGAGCGAAGCGAAGGATCCAAGACCCCAGAGCCATCGCAAGCTCCTACCCGAGTCATCCTAGAGCGAAGCGAAGGATCCAAGACCCCAGAGCCATCGTAAGCTCCTACCCGAGTCATCCTAGAGCGAAGCGAAGGATCCAAGACTCCAGAGCCATCGCAGGCTCCTACCCGAGTCATCCTGGAGCGAAGCGAAGGATCCAAGACCCCAGTGCCATCGCAAGCTCCTACCCGAGTCATCCTGGAGCGAAGCGAAGGATCCAAGACTCCAGAGCCATCGCAAGCTCCTACCCGAGTCATCCTGGAGCGAAGCGAAGGATCCGTGCGCACTAAATATTAAGCATATAAACCATATAATAAACGATCATTAGAACAAAATGCAAAAACCTTCAATGAACAATGAAAAATGAACACTGAACATGGAACATGGAACAGTACAAATATGCGACTCAATAACCCCTGATATTGTTAACTGTTCATCGTTCATTATTCACTATTCACTGCGACGCAAGTCGCATATTTGCTTACCACCTTAATAAGGAGAAACACATGGAAAACGCTATAGAAATCAAAAACTTATCCAAACTATACAAAATATACAAAAAGCCTTGGCATCGGGTTGTAGATGTCTTTTCTGAGAAGACAAGGTACAAGCCTTATTACGCCTTAAAAGACCTTACAATATCTATCCCTAAGGGAGAGGCAGTAGGCGTACTTGGTAAAAACGGGGCGGGGAAATCTACTCTTTTAAAGATTATCACCGGTGTGACAGAGCCTACAAAAGGAAATATAAAAATAAACGGAAAAATAGCTGCCTTACTAGAACTTACTTCAGGCTTTGATCAAGAGCTGACAGGCATCGAAAACATCTACCTAAAGGCCCTGACCATGGGTATGCAGCGAAAAGATATGGACGATCAAATTGATAATATTATCGAATTTGCCGATATTGGAGACTATATCTATCAGCCTGTAAGAACTTATTCTAGCGGTATGAAATCCCGCTTAGGCTTTGCCATTTCCGTCAATGTAAATCCAGACATCCTCATTGTAGACGAAGTCTTATCCGTTGGAGATGATGTGTTTAAACTAAAGTGCATTGACAAGATGGAGGAATTCAAAAGGCAAGGCAAGACCATCTTCTTCGTAAGCCACTCCCTATTTACGGTCAAGTCCTTCTGCAATAAATGCATGTGGATTAAAGATGGAGAGCTTATGTGCTACGGCGAAACAGGGGAGATTATGGTTCAATACGAGAATTTCCTAAAAGAAGAAAAAGCCAAGGAAAGAGAAAAGAAAAAACAAGAAGCCCTCGAAAGCAACAAGACAGCTCAAATCATGAGCAAAGCAGACCTTCTTCAATTTTCAGATTTTGCCTTCATCAATAGCCAAGGGGAGAAGACCAACAAATTCCAATTTGGAGAAGAAATCACCTTCCAAGTAAACTACGAAATCAAAAAAGAAATGGAAGACCTAATCTGGTGTTTCACCATTAGAGACGCCGAAACGAACGAAATCTTCGGCAGCGACAAAAAATCCCCCCAAAACGCTCTAATCAACACCATAGGCACCCACACCCTAAAAGTAACTCTAAAACAAATAAAACTCCTCCCCGGCAAATACCTACTATCCGGCGAAGCCACAACACAAACAGGAGCGTTATACATGAGCTATTCGAATAAAAGGCCGTTTTATGTGGAGCTCGACACATTTCGAGGCACTGGGGTACATTATATTGAGCACACGTTTGAGAATTCGTAGAAGAAATGACCTCTTAGCTGAAAGCTGAATGCGGACAGCGGAACTCTAGCGGAAAGTGCAAAGCCAGAATATGAATACTTGCCTACGGTGAGATATGCGGTGCAATCTTAAATACTTCTTTTTTAATCTCGAATTTATAGGAGGTTGCCTATGTATGGTGCTACACATAGCTTAAAAGTTTGGCAAGAGGCACATGAGCTTGTACTTAGAATATATGCAGTTACCAAGACATTCCCTAAAGAAGAGCTATACGGATTGACATCTCAAATAAGAAGAGCAGCAGTATCAATTCCTAGTAATATAATTGAAGGTAAGGCAAGAGGGACAGCTAAGGAATTACAGAGATTCCTACTAATTGCACGAGGTTCTTTAGAAGAGCTAAAATATCAAATTTTGTTAGCAAAAGACCTAGAGTACATGGATAAAAACACATACAGCGATATAGTAACTCAAGCTAATATAGTAGGAAAATTGCTAAACGGTTTTATAGTTTCAACAAAACAAAATTAAAAAGATTAAAAATCGAAGAAACCTGCAACCAAAGCTAAAGGGAAATTTTATTAGCTTAAAACATTGAAAAATGCAGTATGAAGTCACCGAAGGTGACCAAATTTCAGCTTTCTGCTTTCCGCTTTCTGCTGAACAAGAACAAACTATATGTTAGAATAAAAAATACAACCATAAAATCACCGCAAAGGAGAGAAATAACCATGCACGTTCGCAAAGCAGTCATACCAGCTGCTGGTTTAGGAACTCGATTCTTGCCAGCTACGAAAGCAATGCCAAAGGAGATGCTTCCTATTGTAGACAAGCCCACCATACAATATATCATTGAGGAAGCTATTGCGTCTGGAATCGAAGAGATTATCGTCGTTACTGGACGGAGCAAAAGAGCTTTAGAAGATCACTTTGACAAATCCATAGAATTAGAACTTGAACTAAAAGAAAAAGGCAAGGATGAGCTTCTGCAATTAGTAGAAGACATTTCCAATATGGTAGATATTAACTACGTAAGGCAAAAAGAACCTAAGGGATTAGGTCATGCAATACTTTGCGCTAGATCCTTTGTAGGCGATGAGCCCTTTGCCGTATTATTAGGAGATGATATTGTCTATAACCCTGAAAAACCAGCTCTAAAACAACTAATCCAGGTTTACAATGACAAAAAAGGGTCTATACTAGGAGTACAGAGCGTAAAAAGAGAAGATGTAAACAAATACGGTATCGTATCTGGAAAACAGATTGAAGACCGCCTTTTTACTGTAGATGATTTAATAGAAAAACCATCTATAGAAGAAGCCCCAACAAACGTAGCCATCCTAGGCAGGTACATCATAAGCCCAGAAATCTTCCCAATACTCGAACGCACAGGAAAAGGCGCCGGTGGAGAAATCCAACTAACAGACGCCCTAAAACAACTAGCCAAACAAGAATCCATGTACGCCTACGACTTCCAAGGAAAGAGATACGACGTAGGAAACAAACTAGGCTTCTTAGAAGCAACGGTAGAGTTCGCGCTGAGAAGAGAGGATCTTCAAGAGGAGTTTAGAGACTATTTGAAGGGCTTAAATCTGTAGAAGTAAGTGGTAAAGCGGAGAATGATAGGTGGTCAGGTGGTCAGGTGGTCAGGAAAAGCGTAAAAGCTGAATGCCGAACTTTTTATGTGGTTGGACGGTTGGATGGGATATGCGCCTCGCGCGATTGAGAATTTAGAATTGTTGAAGGCTAAAGGCTAAAGTCTGAAGGCTGAATGTGGAATGTGGAATGTGGAAAACTCGCCTGAAGGCGAGGTAGAGGACGGTGCCCTCACCGTTCCGCCACTAAGCCACCCAATGGTAGCTACCTTGCATCAGACTCCTGCAGTAGTCATCCTGGAGCGCTAGCGAAGGATCTTGACCCCCAGAGCCTGACCCAAGTCATCCTGGAGCGTTAGCGAAGGATCTTGACCCTCAGAGCCTGACCCAAGTCATCCTGGAGCGCTAGCGAAGGATCTTGACCCCCAGAGCCCTACCCAAGTCATCCTGGAGCGCTAGCGAAGGATCTTGACCCCCAGAGCCTGACCCAAGTCATCCTGGAGCGTTAGCGAAGGATCTTGACCCCCAGAGCCCTACCCAAGTCATCCTGGAGCGCTAGCGAAGGATCTTGACCCTCAGAGCCTGACCCAAACAACGCTTTTGCTGACCACCCGACCACCTGACCACCTGACCACCTTATAAACGGAGGAATCTATGCCAAAGGTATCCATCATCATGCTTGCTTGCAACTCGCAGTTCCATCTAGACAAATCCATACAATCGATACTCAATCAAACCTACAAAGACTTTGAGTTCATTATCATAGACCAAGGCTCGACAGACGACAGCCTTTCCATAATAGCAAAATACCAAAAGGAGCATCCTGATCGTATCCAACTTATTAGCCAACAAAACTATGGAACTTCCGTTGCCTTGAATTTAGGTATAGATAAGAGCAATTGTCCATATATTATGTTTGTAGATAGAAATGACTATTTACAAGAAGAAATCCTTGCTCTTATGATGGAAGAAGCAAAGGAAACCGATGCAGATCTAGTTCTAACCAATGCCCGAATAATAGAGGACCAAGAGCAAAAACACGTACAGGTTCGTTTTTCAGGTAAGATGAAAGCACGAGTAGAATCCATCTACGAAAACAAAGATCTACTTAACACCATCCTACCATTCTTTTGGGGGAAGCTATATAAAAAGACCCTGTTCACCGACAATCACATCTACTTTCCATTAGGGCTTAGAGATCAAGACCTAGGAACCATCCCAAGGCTACTACTTCACGGTAATAAAATAGCCAAAGTAAACCGAGCCCTGTGTCACTACAATTACTACCAAGACGACGATATCAAAAAACACAATTACAAGATTTTAGAAACAGTCAAAAACCTAAGAATCGTAAAAAACTATTACCAAGAACAAAAACAAGACGAAGAATTCGCCGACCAACTAGAATACCTCTTCATCTACCATCTCCTATTCCGCTCACTCGAAAAAGTAAACAAAATCCCTGACGCCGGAATCAGATCAGACCTCCTAGAAGAACTCCACCAAGCCATAAAAAGAGAATACCCAGAGTGGGTGAATAATCCCATGATAAAAGATCTACCACTGAGGAAGAGGATGTATTTGAAATTTGTAGATGTGAAGTCAGGTGGTAAGGTGGTAAGGTGGTAAGGTGGTAAGGTGGTAAGGTGGTAAGCAAAACCAATACTCGCCTGGGGCGAGGTTTGCTGACCACCTGACTACCCGACCACCTGACCACCTTATCTAATAAGCCCCAATTTTAAATCGTAGATCCAAAATTATGCAGAACACGCATATGCCGTGAGGTAACAAGATGGAAGATATAAAAGTATACCTATTCTGCTGCGCGGTTTCTATGGCAATTACTCCATTTATAGCAAAACTAGCCCTAAAAATCGGTGCAGTAGATAAGCCTAATAAAAGAAAAGTACACAAACAACTCATGCCAACTATGGGAGGGCTGTCTATATTTATAGCCTTTATTTTAGGGCATGCTTTATTTGGGTATCCTCATTTTCAGTTTAATGCCATACTGATTGGCGCTATTATTATTCTAATCTCAGGCATTGTAGATGATAAATATGAAATGAGCCCTAAGGTAAAAATTCTCTTCCAACTAGCAGCAGCTACTGTAGTAATCTTTTATGGCGGCATCTACCTAAAAAGCATTACTCTACCCTTTATCGGTCGAATCCAGCTGACCTACCTAGGCTATTTTGCCACGTATCTATGGATTATCGGAGTAACCAATGCAGTTAACCTAATTGACGGCTTAGACGGCCTGGCATCAGGAGTATCCACTATTACGTTTATGACCATGTACATTCTAGCTATTGTAGAAGGGGACTATTTTGTCATGTCCTATGCTCTAATTCTAGCAGGTAGCTGTACGGGTTTTTTAGTCTATAATTTTCACCCTGCAACAATATTTATGGGGGATACAGGAGCACTATTTTTAGGCTATATTATATCTGTCTTATCCCTAATGGGCTTTAAAAACACCACATTTATCTCCCTAATCGTTCCAATACTAATACTAGGAGTGCCCGTATTTGACACCTTCTTTGCCATTATCAGAAGAAAGCTAAGAGGTCAATCCTTCGCCCAAGCCGACAAAGAACACCTTCACCACCTACTAATGACGACCAACAGTTCCCAAACCAAAACCGTCCTGACCATCTACGGCATGAGCATCATCTTTTCCACCGTATCCGTAATCTATTCCCAAGTCTCCCGAGAACTAGGTCTAGTCATACTAGTAATCCTATTTATCCTAATACAATACATTGCAGGGAAGATTGGCTTGCTAGGGAGGAAGGTACTATATTCTCATAGGCAAGAGGAGCAAGAGAAGCAAGAGGAGTATGAGGATGAAACGGGTGATGAAGAAAGCGGAAAGCGGAAAGTGGAAAGTGGAAAAAAACAAACTCGCCGATAGGCGAGATGAAGAAAAGCAAGATCCTTCGCTTCGCTCCAGGATGACTGTGGTTGTGATTAGGGGTCTTTTTTAAGTGCCAGAGGTATTCTTTGACCCTAGCTCCTGCTTTTGTCATCCTGAGGCTTTAGCCGAAGGATCTTGCTTTTCTCTACCTAACCCTTGAGCTGGGTTGTTTTTTCGTTTACGGCTTTTAGATTTTTGTTTTTATGTTTTCTATATTGGCGGGCTCCAGGATGACTGTGGTTGGAATTTGGGGTCTTTTTTAAGTGCCGAGGTATTCTTTGACCCTAGCTCCTGCTTTTGTCATCCTGAGGCTTTAGCCGAAGGATCTTGCTTTTCTCTATCTAACCCTTGAGCTGGGTTGTTTTTTCGTTTACGGCTTTTAAATTTTTGTTTTTATGTTTTCTATATTGGCGGGCTCCAGGATGACTGGCGTTGGGATTAGGGGTCTTTTTTAAGTGCCAGAGGTATTCTTTGACCCTAGCTCCTGCTTTTGTCATCCTGAGGCTTTAGCCGAAGGATCTTGCTTTTCTCTACTAACCCATGAACTGGGTTATTTTTTCGTTTACGGCTTTTAGATTTTTGTTTTTGTATTTTCATAATTGGCGGGCTCCAGGATGACTGTGGTTGGGATTAGGGGTCCTTTTTAAGTGCCAGAGATATTCTTTGACCCTAGCTCCTGCTTTTGTCATCCTGAGGCTTTAGCCGAAGGATCTTGCTTTTCTCTATCTAACCCTTGAGCTGGGTTATTTTTTCGTTTACGGCTTTTAGATTTTTGTTTTTGTGTTTTCATAATTGGCGGGCTCCAGGATGACTGTGGTTGTGATTAGGGGTCTTTTTTAAGTGCCAGAGGTATTCTTTGACCCTAGCTCCTGCTTTTGTCATCCTGAGGCTTTAGCCGAAGGATCTTGCTTTTCTCTATCTAACCCTTAAGCTGGGTTATTTTTTCGTTTACGGCTTTTAGATTTTTGTTTTTGTGTTTTCATAATTGGCGGGCTCCAGGATGGCTGTGGTTGGGATTAGGGGTCTTTTTTAAGTGCCAGGTATTCTTTGACCCTAGCTCCTGCTTTTGTCATCCTGAGGCTTTAGCCGAAGGATCTTGCTTTTCTCTATCTAACCCTTGAGCTGGGTTATTTTTT
>NZ_QNRX01000021.1 GCF_003317055.1 Alkalibaculum bacchi | reverse complement strand
AGCTCTGGTCTACTGCAATGCACTGAGTGGTCTGTTTTAATGCACTAGGTGGTCTAAATATATGCACTTGTGGTCTGTTTCGAATGCAATACTCAGGGTTATCAAATAATACAGAATATAGATCATTTTAGATATGGTACAGATGCTGTACTTCTTAGTTGGTATGTAGCTTGTAAAGTATATAGTAAAAGCCATATTATAGATATTGGTACTGGGACTGGAATAATACCTATTCTCTTAGCTGCAAATAATGTGGGAGAGTCTATAGATGCTCTAGAGATTCAGGATTATTATGCTGATTTAGCAAGAAGAAATATAAAATTAAATAAATTAGATCATAAAATTAATGTATTTCACGGTGATATGAGATTCTTGCCAGAAGAAATTATAAAAAAGAAATACGATGCAGTCATCTCCAACCCACCCTATATGAGGAAGAGCATTCACAGTTCAAATGAAGCCCTAGCCATTGCCAGACATGAAATTACCTGGTCTATGCAGGAGTTTATGAAATCGGCTAGTAAAATTATGAAAGATAAAGGAAAGTGCATCCTTATTCATAGGGCAGATCGAATTGTAGATATTTTTTACTATATGAGGCTACATTCTATTGAACCTAAAAGTATGCGGCTTATCTATCCTAAAAAGGGGAAAAATGCTAATTTAGTTTTAGTAGAGGGAGTAAAAAACGGAAAGCCACAGCTGACCAATGAAGAGCCCCTCATTATTTATGGAGATGATGGAGGGTACACAGATGAAGTGTTGAGGATATATTATGGGCGATTATAAGTTGGAAAGGTGTTAAGGTGATAACGTAGTAAGGTAGCGTAGGGGCGAGCTGTGTTCGCCCTTATTATGTATCGGATTATATTGTTTCCGGGCTTTAAAAGCAAATGATGAATAACAAAAATAATATAATACATAATTAAAATTAATTATATTCTAAATCGGAAATCCCTACCTTAAAATCGAGTTTTATTGACATTTTTCCTAATATTCGACAAATTGTTACAGTTTTAATATGGTAAGATTTTAAAAATATGGAAAAGAATGATTGAGTGAAAAAGTTATATTTGTTATTGTTAGCCTTTTTAATAGTACTATCTTCTAATTCCGTCTTTGCTAACATTAAACAATGTTAATTTTGGAGTTTTATAGACTCTTTAATTATAAAAATATAAAATTTGAAAGGTGATGCTTATATTGAAGAAAACATTAGCTTCAGTATTGTTTGCAGTAGCACTATTTGTGCTTCCTGTATCAACTACATTGGCGTCTAGTATTGAAGGAGGAAGTGATGGCATTAATCAAGGAACGTTTGACTACGATACGAATACATACACTGAGATCATAAACGATCGTTTTATTGGTAATGATAATTCTATCACACCTCTTACAACAGAATATGTAGGTGGAGGAAAATGGGAACATGGCTTTATAGGGATTGAATGGGTTTATTCTAATTATAATCACGTCGAAAAAACACATAAGTCTAGTGCAAGTAATTCAATTCGTACAGTGGATTCAGGATGGAAATTGAAAACTGATGGATGGGCAAAAGCTAAAGCTGCACAAACCTTATGGGGAAATAAGGCAAATTGGAATACAAAGTAATATGTAGGACAGGCTTGTGTTCAGCAAGCCTGTTTATTTGAGGTGTCTATATGAAAAAAACGATTTTTCTATTTTCTTTTATATTATTTCTCTTGTCTATTTTAATATTTGAGTTCGATTTTGCATTTCAAAAATATTCGTACGATATAGTAGCAGGCAATCATCAAGAGATTCATATTGTATATCATCAGGAAACATCACTAGATGATATTATAAATGCATTAAAACAATTTTCAATAGACCATAATGTAAATATTTCTCAGTATACCTTCCTTGATGAAGAGACAATACATATATATTCGACGTATTTACCGGCAGATTCCGGAATACGGTTAATTCATGGAATGTATCCCAAAGGAGGGGAGTTTATTTCCAATAAGCAAACTACGGAGAATCCGCAGTCTGGATACATTTCTTCTCCACCCACACAGCTTGATTATAAGTTTTATTCGATTGATCAGATTAATAACGTGGGGCTGAGGGGTGACTTTTATATGGCCTCTTCTGATCTGGAGCTGGCTAGAGCATTGGAAAAGATTTTATACCCTCTCGGTGATGTTCAAATTGCACCCGTTCAAGTAAATTTAGCATATTTTGTAAATGTAAGCTTGCTATTGCTAGTTTTCTTTACTTTTATAATCTATATAATTACGGTTTTGTTTTATGTATTTAGTGAGAATAAATCCATATACTTAGAGCAATTGTGGGGGTATTCGTCTAAGGAGATCTTTTTGAGACTCTTAACCCCTTTTTTCAAGCCCATTGCTTGTATTATAGGTGTTCTAGTGTCTGTGTTGGCTATCTTTATAATTTATTATCAACAAATCCATTTTGTCATAGTCTATTTGGCTTTATTTATCTTGGCAGTTCTTATTAGTCTTATTGTAGGGGCGGCCATATCTCTCATGACACTAAAGATGATCTGTCAATCCGGTCTGAGCAGTGTAGATTTAAAAGAAAAGCTTCCCTTTAAAAACTATGCAATGGCCTCTGTAATCATCAAGTTTGTAGTGACCTTTGTTTTTTTGATGATTAATGTATTTTCCATTCATACTTTACTCAATTTAAATAAACAGCTAAAAACGACTGAATACTGGGAAGTAACGAAGGATATATATCAGGTTACGGCAAAGTATTCGGATACATCGAACGATTTAGTTAAGGAGCGCGCACGGAATAATTGCCTATCTGATTTTTATAATGCACTAAATGAAGAGAAATCCGCTATTCTCATCGAAGCACAAAACTTTTCCAATATGAGTACAGATGTGAATCATCCCAAATATCTATATGAACTCAATACAAATGATAATCTCAGTGCATCCATATCTACTGGAGGGCGCAATATAACAATAAATCAAAACTATTTAGATTTTAATCCCATTATTAGCGTCAATGGGAACAATGCCAAAGAGGAAATCAAGTACGACCGGGATACCTTGATTCTATTGGTGCCGGAAAAACTCCAGCAATATGAAGAGAAAATCCAAGAAAACTTCCGAGAATTATTCTATTTTCAACGTGTAGAAATAGCCAATATGTACAATAAAGAGGCAGGACAAGCCCTTGACACAACATCAATCGATGATTTACATGTACATATTATATATGTAAAAAACAATCAGGAATACTTTCCTTTTTATACTGATCTTGGAGACCTGGACAACAACAATATGGTGGTGGATCCTATTGCCATCATCTATCATCCTACAGTAGATACATCTTTCATTGCTGCTTATGTAACGTCCAGCTTATATTTTGTGGATACGCATAAGGGGGAAGCCTATACCTCCCTGAAAGAGATCTTGGTGGGCACGGATGCATTACAGTATATCCCCAGTGTCATTTCTGTGTATCAAGAGAAAGGGAAAGAAATTTCAGCATTAAAACAAAAAATTGTTCAGCAAATTACGGCGCTGATTTTAATGTTGATTATATCCATCTGTTGTATTATTGTTTTTGCGTGGTGTTACTATATTCCGAATGCAAAAACCATGTATCTTCGCCTTTTATTCGGTTATTCTCATTGGTATCGCAATAAAAAAATGTACTTAACCGTATTGATAACAAATATGATTGCCGGTATCGCAGTATATATGGCATTTTTGTCTATAATATCGGTATATGCCATTGTCGTATTACTGTTGTTTGACATTTTTATTACTTTTTTCATGGAAAAAATGCTTCAAGAGAAATATAAGAGCGCAATTTTAAAAGGAGACTCTCTATGATCGAATTAGCCAATGTATCAAAAGCCTTTGAGGGCCAGATTGTTTTAAATGATTTTTCTGTAAAAATAGAGACAAATGAATTTGTCACAATTGTTGGAAAAAGCGGAAGTGGAAAATCTACTTTACTACATATAATGAGTATGATCGATAAGCCTAATTCTGGAACCGTGAGATTCTTAGACTGGACGAATCCAAAAGGAAAGGATTTATTAGAGCTAAGAAGATGCCATTTTGGATATGTATTCCAAAATTATGTTTTAATGAATAACAAGACGGTAAAGGAAAATCTCCTGCTTTCTACCAAATACACCTCCTCTAAAGATCCAGCAGCTCTGGTAGATTATTTAGAAAAGGTACAATTAAGTAAAGAATATTTAAATAAGAAAGTGTATCAATTAAGCGGCGGAGAACAACAGAGATTAGCTATTGCACGGATATTATTAAAGCCATGTACTACCATATTTGCAGATGAGCCTACAGGAAATTTGGATAATTATAATAAAAATATTATTTTATCTCTATTTAAAGAATTAAAGGCAGAAGGAAAAACCATCATCTGTGCAACGCATGACAGAGAGATTGCAAACCAATCAGATAGAACAATATCACTTTAAGATGGAGGAATTGATATGAAGGCTTTAGGAACAACATTATTAAATTGTTTTTTATTAGTGATTTCTTTACTTGCACACCGGATACTAGTAAGGTCATTTAATCTTCCGATTAACGATGCTCTCTTTTATTGGGGGCTACTTATTGCTATTTTTGGTATAAATAGTTTAATATTCGCATTAATTTTATCATCAGAGAGAGAAAATAATCATCGATAAATAGGTAATACTATACTATGGTGTATGTTTGCAAAACCAAAAGTCCATAAGCTGCTGTCGTCACTAGGCTCATGGACTGATTTCTCATTTTGAGTTTATAAAAAGAAATTTTAGATTATAGATCTAGTACGAGGTTGGTGATTGATCGCCTACTTCCTATTTATGTCTCTTTTCCAATTCTCCAAAGATATCCTCTAAAGATACTCCTTGATTTACTAAGAGAACTAATAGATGATAAATTAAATCTGAAGATTCGTAGATTAACTCTTCTTTAGAATTGTTTTTAGCGGCAATTATGGTTTCTGCATTTTCTTCCCCTACTTTTTTAAGGATTTTATCTATACCTTTTTCAAATAAGTAGTTTGTATAAGATCCCTCTACGGGATTTGCCCTTCGATCTTCTATAGTTTTGTATAACTGTTTTAATATTTCAGGGTTTGCTATGTTCTCTTCTTCTACAATGCTATTAAAAAAGCATGAATTATTGCCTGTATGACAACTTGGTCCTTCAGGTATTACTTTAACTAAGAGTGTATCGCCATCGCAGTCATAGGAAATACTCTTTACATCTTGAAAGTTTCCTGAGGTTTCCCCCTTGTTCCAAAGGTTTTGTCTGCTTCTACTGTAAAACCACGTTTTATTCGTTTCCATGGTCTTCTTCAAAGATTCTTCGTTCATGTATGCCATCATTAGTACTTCATTTGTGTTTACATCTTGTATGATTGCAGGAATTAATCCCTTTTCATCGTATTTTATATTGGATAGATCCACTATTTATTACATCTCCTAACGGGTATATTTTTACTGTGTAAGTACTCTTTTAAATCTGGTATAGGTATTTCTTTATAGTGAAAGACAGAGGCAGCTAGTGCAGCGTCTGCACCGCACTCTAGTACCTCTTGAAAGTGAGACATATTTCCTGCTCCACCAGAGGCGATAATAGGGATATTTAGGAGTTGAGATAATTTTTGATTTAATTCAAGATCATAACCCTGCTTTACTCCGTCTACATCAATAGAGTTAATGCAAATTTCTCCTGCACCTAAGTTTTCTCCACGTTTTGCCCACTCAATAGCATCAATACCCGTGTTTTCTCGACCGCCTTTTACATATACATCCCAAGAGCCTTTATCATTTCTTTTAGCGTCAATGGAGAGGACTACGCATTGACTTCCAAATTTTAAAGCTGCTTCTTTAATAAGATTAGGGTTTTTTACTGCTGCAGAGTTTACAGACACCTTATCTGCTCCTGCTAAGAGCACTTTCCTAAAGTCCTCTACCTTTCGTATGCCACCACCTATTGTAAAGGGGATATTGATGTTTTCTGCTACCTTTTCTACAATATTTATAAAAATATCTCTATCTTCATTAGAGGCTGTAATATCATAAAAGACCAGCTCATCTGCACATTGGTCTGAATAATATTTGCCTAACTCAACAGGATCCGCTACATCTTGAATGTCCTTAAACTTCTTTCCCTTGACGACTCTACCGTGATCTACATCTAAACAGGGAATGATTCTTTTGGTTAGCATAGTTGGTACCTCCTTATTTATAAAGTAGTGAAGTGTTGTATTTAATTATGCGTTATCAGTTATGAGGTGGTCAGCTGGTCGGGTGGTCAGGTGGTCAGCAAAAGCCAACTCACCTTCGGTGAGAAAAAGCTTAAGCTCCGTCAGGAGTCATCCTGGAGCGAAGCGAAGGATCTCACTATACAAACTACACGCCACATAAAATCTATAAAGCAAAAAACTAAATACGAAAAGTTCCGCTTTCCGCTTTAAAGCTTTTTCCCGTCCAACCGTCCAACGAACCAACTGATCAACCCATCAGCAATTATCTAGTCACCTCATAGCTTTTACTTAGAACTTACAACGTAGAACCTAGAACTGCATTTATTTCCTCCATAGTAAGCGCCCCCTCATACAAAGCTTTTCCCGTAATGGCTCCATACAAATCTAAGTTTATAAGATCTTTTATATTCTGAATATTAGCGACTCCACCAGAAGCGATAAAGTCTGCATCTATTGTCTCGTTTAACTTTTTAAGCATTTCTAAATTTGGTCCGCTTAACATACCATCTCTTGAAATATCTGTGTATACAATAGTAGACACTCCAGCTTCTACTAACTCTTCACAAAATGGCAGCGCTTGAACTTCACTGGTCTCCACCCAACCTTTGACTGCCACATAGTCTCCTTTTGCATCAACAGACACGGCAATTTTACCAGGGTACAAGTCACAGACCTCTTTAACGAAATTCATATCTTCTACAGCCTTAGTGCCTAAGATAACTCTACTTGCACCTATGTCTATATATTTTGCGATAGCCTCTTTTGTGCGAATCCCTCCGCCTACTTCAATGGGAATATTTACAGATTTTGCGATCTGCTCAATAATCTTTACATTTATTTGGTCTCCGCTAAAGGCTCCATCTAAATCTACAATGTGTAGGTATTTTGCACCCTTCTCCTCCCACATTTTTGCCACAAATACTGGGTCATCATAGTAAGAGGTTTCTTGATCAAAAATTCCTTGTTTTAGGCGAACACACTTTCCGCCTTTTATATCGATAGCTGGAAGTACAATCATTTTATCAGCTCCTTAAAATTTTCTAGTAACTTTATGCCGGTAGTGCTGCTCTTTTCAGGATGAAATTGCATGCCATATACATTGTCTTTTGCCACTACTGCAGGGACTTTTACCCCGTAATCAGAGTAAAGAAGCACGTCGTCTACAAATCGCTTTGTCTGCAAGTAATAAGAATGGACAAAGTACACATATTCACCTTCTTCAATATTAGAGGTCAGCTTATGTTC
The DNA here is from genome assembly GCF_003317055.1 of Alkalibaculum bacchi. Classification (NCBI taxonomy): domain Bacteria; kingdom Bacillati; phylum Bacillota; class Clostridia; order Eubacteriales; family Eubacteriaceae; genus Alkalibaculum; species Alkalibaculum bacchi. The sequence continues at coordinate 40,629 of NZ_QNRX01000021.1, read as the reverse complement.
CTTGTTCCTACATAAGTTATTCCAACCCATGTGAGGTACTTTTACATCATTTGAAAAGCGAACAATCTCTCCTTCTAAAAAGCTTAAACCATCCCAAGAGCCGTCTTCGTAGCTTTTTTCAAATAATAATTGCATCCCAAGGCAAATACCTATTAAAGGTTTTCCAATTTTTACGTTTTTCTCTAAAGAAGCCACAAGATCGTATTGAATTAGATTATCCATAGCATCTTTAAAGGCTCCAACGCCAGGTAAGACAATGGCGTCAGCATCGTCTATTTTATAAAGATCCGAAGTGACCATCACATCTAAGTCTAATTTTTTTAAGGCAGTATATACATTTTTTAGATTTCCTACTCCATAGTCAACAACTGCTATCATTTTATCCTCCTTATAGTGAGCCTTTGGTAGAAGGGACCAAACCACTTGCATCAACAATTTCACAAGCTTCTTTTAAAGCTCTCCCTAAAGCTTTAAAAATAGACTCAATAATGTGATGTGTATTTTCCCCATATAGATTGCTTATGTGCAAGTTTAAACCACCATTTATAGCAAAGGCGTATAAAAATTCTTTTAGAGAATCCGTCTCAAAATCCCCACAATAATCTCGACTAAGTTCTACTTGATAAACCAGGTACCCTCTTCCACTTAAGTCTAAAGACACTCGTGACAAGGCTTCATCCATTGGACAATAGAATGTACCATATCTTTTAATGCCACCTTTATCTCCTAGAGCTTCTTTTAAAGCGTTGCCCATAGCAATTCCTATATCTTCAATAGAATGGTGATTGTCCACTTCTAAGTCTCCATTACAGGACAAATCAATATCGAAGGAGCCGTGTCTTGCAAATAGGTTCATCATGTGATCAAAGAACCCGATCCCAGTTGTACAGTTGCATTTTCCACTTCCATCGAGGATTATAGAAAAGGATATATCTGTTTCTCCTGTTTTTCGTTTAATCGTGCTTTTTCTCATAAATAAATCTCCTTAGTTTTCTTCAAATCGAACTTTAATTGTATTTCCATGAGCATCAAAGCCTTCTCTTTGTGCAAATTGGATGACTTGATCCTTAATATTTTCTAAGCTTTTCTTTTCATAAAAGATAATACTAGATTTTTTTACGAAGTCATATACTCCTAATGGAGAAGAAAATTTTGATGTTCCAGAAGTAGGGAGGGTGTGATTTGGCCCTGCAAAATAATCTCCAACAGGTTCTGGAGTATACTCTCCAAGAAAAATAGCACCTGCATTTTTAATGAAATCTAAGTAATGAAAAGGTTCCTCTACCATAATCTCTAAGTGTTCAGGAGCAATTATATTAGATAGTTCAATGGCGTCCTCTAAAGTCTCTACTACAAATATTTTTCCATTGTTTTGTATGGATTTTTTGATAATCTCCTTACGTGGAAGAAGCTCTAATTGCCTTTCTACTTCAAGAGATACTTTATCTGCAAGAGATTCATCTGTAGTAATTAAGAAGGAACTTGCCATTTCATCGTGTTCTGCTTGAGAGAGCATATCTGCTGCAATAAACACAGGATTATTAGAGGAATTGGCTATAATGCATATCTCACTTGGCCCAGCGATCATATCAATATCTACTTTACCAAAGACCAGTTTTTTTGCTGTAGCTACGAATATATTTCCTGGACCTACGATTTTATTTACTGCTGGAATGGTTTCTGTGCCATAGGCAAGAGCTGCAATGCCCTGAGCTCCACCTACCTTGTATATTTCAGTAATACCTGCAACACGAGCTGCTGCTAAGATATCAGAGTTGACTTTACCTTCTGAATTTGGTGGAGTAATGAGAGCTATAGAATCTACACCTGCAACCATTGCTGGTATAGCATCCATAAGAACTGTTGAAGGGTACCCTCCCTTGCCACCAGGTACGTATAAGCCTACTCTTGGAATAGGTGTAACCTTTTGCCCTAGGACAACACCACTAGAAAACTCTTTTTTCCATGTCTCTTGAACTTGGCACTTGTGAAACTCGATGATATTTCCTTTTGCCTCTTCTAAAACCCTAATAAAACCTGGCTCCGTTTGCTTAAAGGCTTCTTCAATCTCTTCGTCTGTTACTTTAAGTTGAGATAATTCTACTTTGTCAAACTCTTTTGTATAGGAGATTAGAGCAGCATCGCCATCCTTTTTAACTCTTTCTATAATATCTTTTACAGCAATTTCTACTTTATTGTTTTCATCTTCTACTCTATTTAAAATCTTATCAATATTAGATTGAATAAGATCCTGTTTCTTTAGAAAATACTTATTCATTTACAGGCCCTCTTTCTATTATAGGATCTAAAGAGTCAATGACCTTTTGGATTTGGTCAAATTTTGTCTTTAGACTCACCGTATTGGCAATCAACCGAGCGCTAATATCTAGTATAGATTCATGCACTACTAATCCATTTTCTTTTAGAGTGCCTCCACTTTCTACAATATCTACAATAATATCAGATAAACCTATAATAGGAGCTAATTCTACAGAGCCATTTAATTTTACAATATCCGTTAATACACCTATTTGATCAAAGTGGTTTTTTGTAATAACAGGGTATTTTGTTCCTACTATAACCTTTTTTGAATAATCTGGTACTTTATCTTTAAAGCCAGCAATGCACATCTTGCATTTGCCTACTTTTAACTTTAAGAGTTCGTATACATTGTAATTTTCTTCTAATAAAATATCCTTACCTACAATACCAATATCTGCAGCGCCTTTTTCAACATATACAGGTACATCAGGGGATTTGACTAAAGTAATTTTGACCTTTTTTTCATCATCAGAAAAAATAAGTTTTCTGCTTTCTAGAGAGTAATCCTTAAACTGGAAGCCACATGATATAAGATTATCCATAGCTGTTTTAGCTACTCGGCCTTTTGCTAAGGCAATATTTAAATACATAATTTGGCCTCCTTCAATTTAGTTAAAATCTCTTCTTCACGTAATAATTGCTTATCTGTTTTAGTAGAAAGCTCAAAAGAATTATCTATACATTTTAAAATATACTTATAATTCTCCTTTTTTATACCCTCTTCAAGAGAACTATGAATATAATCTACGATAATTCCCTGACTTCTGAGCTTTCTTGCTAGATTTAAAGATTCTCTTCTTTTATTATCATCGTATAAGAAGAGTATATTAAAATCGTCTTTTTCATCAGATCTATTTATTAAAGTATCCATAAGCAGGCTTATATTAATACCAAAACCACTAGCTGGGCGATTCACACCAAAAGTAGAGGATAGTGTATCGTATCTTCCTCCAGAAAGAATAGCTTCTCCGATGCCATTAATGTAGCCCTTAAAGATTAAACCAGAGTAATAATTAAATTGATTGGTAAAACCTAAGTCAATAAATATATAATCTTCATAACCATAGGAATTTATGATTTCATACGTTTCTTCCATAGTATTTAAAGCAGCAGTCATCTTTTGGTTAATGCATAATTTTTTTGCTTGATTTACAGTATCTTTAAACTTTCCAAAGAGCATAGGAACATGACATAAAATTTGGCTGATTTCTTTTGATACCTCAATGGAATCTAAATAGGCTTTTAATTCCCCAATATTTTTGTTTTCAATATAGCTTAGTATTTTTACTCTTTCTATTACTTCAATTTGAATTTCATCAAAAAGCCCATTTAGGAAAGTTACATTTCCCATGTCTATGTGGATTTTTTTAATACCTAATTCCTTAAGGATGTTAATCGATAAGGCAATAATTTCTCCATCGCAGTCTGGCAAAGAATTTCCCATATATTCTATACCAGCTTGCATAAATTCTTTTCTAAAATCCGTCGTAGAGGAAGAATCTCGAAAAATATTAGTGATGTATCCAAATTTCAATACTTCTTGACTATTTCGATACCTGCTAGCTGCCATACGGGCAATAGGAATCGTAGCATCTGGCCTTAAAACCAATACTTTTCCATCGTTCCCAATGAGCTTAAACATCTTATCTCGAGGAAAAGCCCCATCAATATTGTACATATCGTAAGATTCAAAGGAAGGGGTAAGGACTTGCCTGTATCCGTAAGATTCCATAGTATTTTCTATAATGTCTTTTATAAAATCATAGACTTTTAATTCATTGTAGTGAATATCATTAAAACCATCAATTGCATATTTATTCATAGATTTCTCCACTTCCTTACTTTATTACTGTATTGTGATAAAGTATATTATAGTTTATTATTCCATAGCTGTCAATTTTTTATTTTTGTCTTTATCTTAAAAACTAAGAGAATGCAAAATAAAAAAAGTGTATAAGTTAATAGGCTGATAAACTTATACACTCTTTATTTTGTTAAGAAATATTATAACAAGTTATTACAAATCCAATACCTGTAATGATATATATACTTGCAATACCTATTGAGAGCATTAATCTTTTACGGGAATCCATATGTAACGTCTTTACTTGATCTATGGAATAAAGCAAATCAAACCTTTGTTTAAATCCAACTAAGTACGCTACTCTAAAGGAATATATGCAAAATATTGTTGAAATTATAAGAGCTATATTGCGAAGATTATCCATATTTAACATTTAATCATGTAACCTCCTTCATATCTTTAAATATATAATACCATTATTTTCAAATATATGATAATATTATATTTAAATAAATGATATTATTTAGATTAATTTAATAAAAATTAGAAAGGTAATGTTTATGGTTATAAATTATCGTAATACAAAAGAAGATAGTATTGAAGTAAATAAATACTTAGTTAAGAATAAATTGTATAGATTTTCTAAAATTTTTTATATATATTATCTTAGGTATTTTGTATTCTTAATTATTTGTATTTTGTTGCTATATAATTATGTTATATCTGAAAATTTTGCAATTACATCTAAAGAGGTATGGTTTTATTTATTTTGTAGTTTGGTTGGATATTTAATAACTGATAACAGTTTAGGAACAGCCCTAAGCAATTCCTTAGATAAAATAATAAAACAAAAACCCTATATTCTTGACAATAAATTTGTAACAATCAAGGAGAATCAAATAGAAGTTTTCAATAATACTACTGAAGAAAAGGGTATTTTTGATTTAAAAAATATCTGTAAAATTGTTGAAAATGAATACAATCTTTACATATTTTTCACGGGATATAAAGATTTTTTAGTGATCCCTTATTCGGCATTTGAAAATGAGGTCGAAAAAAATATTTTTATAGTAAAATTGGGATAAATGAATTCATTTATCCCAATTTTTAATCAATCTTAATTACTTACCATTTTATAAATAGTGGTATTAGAATTGCAGGAGCTGCAGCTCCCAAACCACCTGTCGAAACTATAAAACCTATTACAGCAATGACTGCAACAGCTGTCAATGCTACTGGAATTATATCGAATTCTTCTAAATTTATACCTTCTCTGTTTGTGCTTTGCACAGGAATTTGCACAGTTGAACCAGAAAAATCGAGTTGATCTCTATGAATTTTGTATATAAATCTTTGATATGTTGTACGGTCATTTGTTGGTGCAGCCACTTCAAATGTCACCTCTAAGTACCCATTTCCAGGTTGTACGCTATATTTCATATACTTATCTATATTCTGAGTTGCCTTCAATTGATTTATAGGCATTTGTAAATTCATTTCAGACCCAAAGATAACCCCTGCTGATCCCAGTTTACCCAAAAGACTAGTTTCTATTTGACCTGGTGATAATGATAAATCTAAAACTTCATACCTAGTTGGAATAGGAAATTTTGATGTCGCTGACAATTCTACTTGCAGAGTGACTAATGGTTTAATAGAAATTAATTGAACAGGGCTTTTTGTATTAAATGTCTCTATATTAATTCCAAGTCCTTTAAACAAACCATTTTGTCTAGCATAGTAAAGAACTCCTTTTGTTTCATCTGGTAAATCTATATTTGCACCTAAAATTTGAGAGGCTAGTGAAGATACAAATTCATTTTGTCTGGAACTTAATTTACTTGCATCGCTTGAATTAGTTATAAAAGCTGTTTCTGTTAGTATTGCAGGCATCTTGGTTAACCTAAGTACAGCAAAATTAGCTTCTTTGTGCCCTCTATTGGTTAAGCTTAAGCTTTTGGCCATATCATTTGAAACATTTCTTGATAAAGCTTTTGTAGATGCACTTGCACTTGGATATGTAAAACACTCTGTACCATGTGCACTTGAAGATGTAAAAGCATTGCAATGTATAGATACAAACAAATCCGCTCCCCAAGCATTTGCTTGACTTGCTCTATTTTGTAAACTTACGTATTTATCTGTTGTTCTTGAATACTGTACACTCATACCTTTTGATTGTAGCAAATTACCTAGTTTTAGTGCCATGGATAATGTTATATCTTTTTCCCTCAATCCATTTCCTAAAGCTCCTGGATCAATTCCACCATGACCTGGATCTATAAATACTTTTTTAATGCTTCCGAGATTTCCTATTCCACCTGAAGAATCTATTCCGAATAATTTATTCCAAGTAGCTGGACCAACGGAGCCATCTACTGCCAATCCATTTGCATTTTGAAAATCCATTACCGCCTGTTTGCATGCAGGACCGAATGAACCATCCACTTCTTCTGTATAAAATCCCAATAATTTTAAACGTCTTTGTACATAACTTACATCATTACCTGTTATTACTGGCGAAGTATAATATAATGCTCTAGTATAAGTCAAAACATTAATCGCATTACTACTAAATAAGAAGTTCCATGTTATAGGACCGACTGATCCATCTGGTTCCAATAAATTTGTTTTCTGAAAGCTTATAACTGCTTGTTTGCAAGATGGTCCAAATGATCCATCTATTGCACCTTTGTAAAAGCCTAATCCCTTTAATCTTTCTTGTACATAAGTTACATCATCTCCTGTAATAACAGGGCTTGTATAGTATATTGCTCTTCTATAATCCATATCTAGAATCTCCTTTTATTATATAGTTGCAAGGCTCCTCTCTGTTGGCCAACTTATTTACCTTACACTATATAAAAAGACTTAAGTATTGAAATTATCAACCATGCATATAAACTTTTTCTTTTTTTCTCTTTACAATACTTTGCTTCGTATACTCTTGTTTTATTTTTACGAGTGGAAAGCAGCATAAAATCATATAAGACATCTCAATACGTGTTGATAGCTATATTACCAAAACATAAAGGGGCAGAAAAAAAGGGCTAAACGTTGAGAATAGCCCTTTTTCATTATACTATAAGATTTGTTAATATTTCAATATTCTCCCACCTTGTAATAATTTCAATCTATATCTAGATATTTTTCGATTTCTTCCTTTGTTTTAAATTCAAATTTTTTAACACAGTTATATAATTTAATCATTAATTCTTGGATGCAATCAGGATCAATCTCCCCGTTAATATAGCTATTCTTATATATTAGGGGCTCAAACTTAGCTATTATTTGTCTAATAGCTTGTTCATCACCTTCTTTTGCTAATTCGCATAATTTTCTTAGGTCAGAAGTACTCATATTAAATACCCCCTTTAAAATTATTACTATGCTTAATGACGAGCTCCATAAGATCTATAATAGTCGTATTTAATACATCTAACTTTTTTTCTATTCTGGTAAGCAAAAAAGCAGTTACCAAAATTGGAAAGGCTATATTACCTAGATAGTCGCTAAATAACTCTTCCATATATGTCACCCCCTAGATAATCTCTTATATTTTTTAATCCAGCAAGCTTAACTTTATTTACAGCTTGCTTAGATAAATTTAATTCTTTAGCGATTTGTTTTTCTTCTTTATCCTGGATATAGCGCATGAATAATATCGTTCTTTGTTTGCTTGTAATATTTTGAATCGCTTCATTTAACTTTGTATTGGATGACATATTTTTTATGTCTGCTTCACTACATATTTCATCAATTATGTTTATTGATTTATCTGCTATAGTGTTAATTCTTTCTTCTTCAAATCCATCATCTAGGATATTTAAAACATATATTTCTCTTTCTTTTAATTTGTTTATTTTTCTTTTGAATTCTAATGATTTTAATTTTAGAGATTTTTCAATATAGCTAATAAAATATAGTTTAAACATATAATTATAAAATCTATCAACCAATATATCGATGTGATACTGTTCTTGAGAGTTTATTGCTTTAGAATATATTTTTATATTTTCTTTATCTTCGTTTAAAAATTTTACTGCTAAATTATGCATTGTGTTCCCCTCTAGTTAGTTTCTTTATGTAAAAATTATATCACATGATAGAACATATGTTTGTATAAAAGGTAAAAAAAATTGTTCTTTATTTTCTTCTTATTTTTACTTTTTTTTCCTCTAATATATAAAAAGATATTTAGACTAAAATTATCAACCTCATACAATTAATATTATAATAATTTCTTAACGAAATATTAAAGTGAGTTTATTTAATAATCAAATATTTCGAGAATATATAGTCATTGTTTTTCTTTTTTTCAGCATGTATTTGAGTTACAATAGATAGAGTATACCTATTTGGACAAATTTAAAGGAGAAGCTATGACGTATAAGTGTGTAATATTTGATTTTGATGGTACCATAGCCGATACGGAACATCATGTTTTTGATATATACAATCAATTAGCAGAAAAATATAGATATAAGAGAATGTCAAAAGACGACGTTCAAGGGGCTAAAAGCTTAAGTTTTTGGGAGTTTGTAAAGTCTATTGGCGTATCTTACATTCATCTGCCAAGACTGTTAAAAGAAGGTCAACACTTGTTAAAGGGAAGTATCGAGACTGTAGAACCATTTCAAGATAATATGAAAGATATTTTATTAGAAATTAAACAAAAAGTAGATTTAATGGGGATATTAACAGCGAATAGCACAAAAAATGTACAGATGTTTCTTTCCAATCACGATTTAGAGCTATTTGATTTTATAGAATCCTCTACATTCACAGGTAAAAAGAGAAAAATCAATTCTCTATGCAAAAAATATAAGCTGTCTAAAGAGGAGATTCTCTATGTAGGCGACGAAATTAGAGATATCCATGCGTGTAATGATGCTGATGTTAAATGTGCTGTAGTAACTTGGGGGTATAACTATCTTGAGACCCTAAGAGCCCATCGTCCAGACTATATCATTACAGATTTAAGTGACTTAATAAAAATTATTTCATGATACTAATTTAAAGGAGAAATATAGATGACATCATTAATATTGACAACTGCCTTAGCCTTATCTATGGATGCATTTGCAGTGGCAGTGTCCTGCGGTGTTTCCAAAAGAGCAAGAGATACTTTTACTCAAGCAAAAATTGGCGCTTATTTTGGCATTTTCCAAGCATTAATGCCTGTATTAGGTTGGATTCTTGCATCGAGGTTTTCTGAGTATATTCGAAGCTATGATCATTGGATTGCTTTTATTTTATTGGGATTTATAGGGATTAAGATGATAAGAGAATCTAGGGATAATACGTGTGAGGATGTTGGGGATTTAACTACAAAACATCTAGTAACATTAGCAATTGCTACTAGCATTGATGCTTTAGCAGCTGGGATTAGTTTTGCTGTACTAGATACAAATATCTTTCTAGCAGCTGTAGCTATTGGCCTTATTACCTTTATGCTATCTTTTTTAGGGGCTAAGTTTGGCGAAAAATTAGGATGCCAATTTCAGCAAGGAGCTGAAGTCTTCGGAGGTGTTATATTGGTAGCAATAGGTACGAAAATATTAATAGAACATTTATTCTTCTAGGATTTTCTAGTGTATGAGCAAAGAAAAAGCTATTGGCTGCAAGCTACCGCTAAAGTAGTAGCACTGAAAGGAAAGAGAACATGATACAGGAATTGGTTGTAGTAGAAGGTAAGGATGATATCTCTGCCGTCAAAAGAGCAGTAGAGGCAGATGTAGTATGTACCCATGGGTTTGGGCTTACGGAAGACATTTTAAAGGTAATTGAAAATGCAGCAAAAACAAGAGGAGTCATTGTGTTTACAGATCCAGACTATGCTGGAGATAAAATTAGAAGATATATAGATAAAAGGGTTCCTAATTGCAAACATGCGTATTTACCAAGGCATCTAGGAAAAAAAGGAGATAATATTGGTATTGAGAATGCCACTCCAGAGTCTATTTTTGAAGCCTTATCTAAAGTGCAGACTTTAGTAGACAATGAGACCACTTTTACATTGCAGGATATGTTTGAATTTGGCCTAAATGGAGAAGGTAGTAAGGATAAAAGAAGATTCGTTGGAGAAAAATTAGGCATTGGATACTGTAATAGTAAACAATTTGTTAATCGACTGAATAATTACGGTATTACTATAGAACAGTTGCTAGAAGTTATTAACCAATACAAATAGGAGTGATATAATGGAGAGACTGACGTCCCCAAGGATGATTCACGACATACAAAAAAAATATGACTTTCATTTTAGTAAGCGCTATGGACAAAATTTTCTAACGGATGGAAATATTATAGAGAAGATTTTAGAAGGAGCAGATATTCAAGAAGAAGATTATATATTAGAAATTGGGCCTGGAATAGGAACTATGACTCAGTATCTGTGTGAAAGGTCAGCACACGTTTTAGCAGTAGAAATCGATCAAAAATTGATCCCTATATTAAATGATACTTTACGTGATTATTCAAACAAAACTATTCTCAATGAAGACGTATTAAGAATTAATTTAAAAGAAGAATTAAAGAAGGTTTCAGACAAGCCTTTTAAGGTTATTGCGAATTTGCCCTATTATATTACCTCTGAGATCATCATGAATCTTTTAGAAAGAGACCTACCTATTGAAAGCATTACAGTAATGGTACAAAGGGAAGTGGCAGAGAGAATGATTGCTCCTCCTGGAAAGAAAGATTATGGTGCTTTATCTGTAGCAGTACAATTCTATTCTAAGCCTCAAATCGTAACAATTGTGCCAAAGACCGTATTTATGCCTCAACCTAAAGTGGAATCTGCAGTAATCAACTTAAAGATTTTAGATGAACCTCCAGTTGAAGCTCAAAAAGAGGTCTTTTTTAAAGTAGTTAAAGCTTCTTTCTCAATGAGGAGAAAAACCCTGTTAAATTGCCTTTCAAATGGCTTAAATATGGACAGACAAAAGGTAATAGAAGTATTAGAAAAGTGTGATATTGATGGCAAAAGAAGAGGAGAGACCTTGAGTTTGAAGGAGTTTGCAAAGATTGCAAATGAGATTACTGTGTAAGTGGAAGTGAAGTACGGGAAGCTAAAACTGATTCTGTATTACAAAAATAAAATAGTAGTCTGAGTGTTTATAAAAGATGCAAATTTGCTAAAGATATAATGTATAGAAATCAATGATAGGAGAATATTTAAACAATATGAAGAAGTCAAAGAAAAGCATTATAAAGTTAGAACCATCTGTAAAAGAACACATATGGGGTGGTACAAAGCTTAAGGAAAAGTACGATAAGAAATCTAATAATAAAATTATATCTGAAACATGGGAGCTATCTGCACATAAAGATGGTCCTAGTATTATTGCATCTGGTAAATATAAAGGAGTAAAATTTAATGAATATATTTCTATTATGGGACATGAGATTTTAGGCTCCAAATCTGAACGCTATACGGATTTACCTATACTCATTAAGTTCATTGATACAGCAGATGACTTATCGGTGCAGGTTCATCCAGATGATGAATACGCATTAAAATATGAAAAAGATTATGGTAAGAATGAAATATGGTATGTTGTGGATTGTGAGTCTGACTCCTATTTGTACTGTGGCTTTAGCAAAGATATTAGTAAAGATGAAATAAGGCAAAGAATAAGTGACGGTACCCTTTTAGAAGTATTAAATAAAGTTCCAGTCTTTAAAGGACAAAATATATTTATTAAAACGGGTACAGTTCACGCTATTGGAAAAGGATTATTAATTTGTGAAATACAACAAAGTTCCAATGTTACTTATAGGCTCTTTGATTACAATAGGATCGATAAAAATGGAGAAAAGAGACCATTGCACATTGATAAAGCTTTAGATGTAATAGATTGTAAAAAGTTTGAAATAGATCAAATCAATAAAGATGAACCTACAACAGCTGAAAAAAGTTTAGATTATCAAAAATTAATAGAATGTGAGTATTTCTCTGTTGAAAGGTATTCTATTCAAGATCATATTGAACTTTATGGTAAGAAGGATTCATTTATATCAATTGTTGTTACAGAAGGTGAAGGTAGTATTTACGCAGAGGGCGAAAAGCTTGATTTTAAATCTACAGATTGTTTCCTTATCCCTGCTGGTGAAAGTAAAATAGAGATTATAGGTAAATGTACTTTTTTAAAAGTACATCTTTAAATACAATAAAAGAGAGGCGAAAAAACCTGCCTCTCTTTTATTGTATTTTATATGGTGCTAAATTACAAAGTTTTACATAGAACTTGCAACGTGGAACTTAGAACTAATGCGCCGTAGGCCACTAATTATGAGTTTTTCTTTTCTACATGTTCTTTGATTTTTTGCATAATAGCAGGTGCTTTTTTAATAGCATCCCCTATAGAAACTTTAACAATAGTCTTGTTCTTGAATCGATCTGTATTTTTAATGTCCATATCTTTTGTGAGAATAACAGCATCTGCTTCAGCTACATCACTAGCAGTCAATTCATTTTCGATACCGATTGATCCTTGTGTTTCTACTTTAACTTCGATATCTGCAGCTTTTGCTGCTTTTTCAATTGCTTCCGCAGCCATATACGTATGAGCTACACCTGATGGACAAGATGTAACAGCTATAATTTTCATTTTAAAACCTCCCTATATTATTCAAAGTCAATATCTAATTCATCGCCTAAGTCTTCTTGCGTATCGATAGGTAATTCACTCGCTGGTTTTTTAAGCGCGCTCACCATTAAAGCAGTAACGACAACACCTACAATAGTTGCAATAATATACCCAAAAATATTTTCAACTACAGGTAAAACAATCCAACCACCCCATGGAGCATGATTTGCCGCATTTAATAATAGGGATGTTACAGAGCCAGCAGCGCCACCAACCATAATAGAAGGGATTACTCTTAGTGGATCTGCTGCAGCAAAAGGTATAGCACCTTCTGTAATACCAATTAAGCCCATTATAATGGCTGCTTTTCCACTTTCTTTTTCTTCTGTAGTAAATTTCTTTGGTGCGATAAATGTAGCCAAAGCTAAACCAAGTGGAGGAGTACATATAGCTACACCAACAGCGGCCATAACTTGTGGATTTGTGGCAACTAAACCAACGGCAAAACCAAAGGCAACTTTATTTAGTGGACCACCCATATCAAAGGCAATCATAGAACCTAAGATGATTCCAAGAACAATCTTACTTGTACCAGACATTCCACTTAACCATGTTGTTAAAGCAGTCATTAGTGCTGCAATAGGAATTCCTAAAACCCATACAATTAATCCACCTACAACAAAAGTTCCCACTAAAGGAATGATGAAAATTGGCATAATAGAGCGCATAATTGGCGGAACTTTAATTCTTTTTAAATAGTATACTACAATACCTGCTAAGATACCTGCAAGCATACCACCAAGGAAACCTGCTCCAATAGAATTGGCAAGGTATGCGCCTATTGCACCAGGAGCGATACCAGGTCTATCTACCATAGAAAATGCAATAAATCCACCCATTATTGGAACAAACAGCGACATACCTCCTACACCGATATCCCAAATATCTTTTAAGATACCGCTTTCAGGAGCTGATGGAGTTCCTGACAACATAACGGAAAGAGCTAATAGTACACCACCGGCAACGACAAATGGCAACATGTAAGATACACCAGTAACTAAATGTTTTCGCGTATCTTTTAATAATTCTAACATTATAATTCCTCCTTTTATTCTTATACGGTGTAATACATCTTTTGTAACGCATTACACTTTTGCTTATATAAACTATTTAGGAAAACCTAAATAGCATATATTAAAATATGGTCTCTAATAGAGTAAGTAATTGATCTTCTTCTTTAATGTTTAATAAATCATTACGAAAATCTTCATTCATAAGTTTTCTAGATAGAGCAGCTAGTATCTTTAAGTGTTCATTAGACTCAGAATCTTTAGGAACAGCTAATAAAAATACCATATTAACAGGTTCGCCGTCTAATGATTGCCACTCAATGCCACCATTTAATCTGCCAAAGGCTACTGTAGGTACTTTAACAGCATCACATTTTCCATGAGGGATGGCAATGCCGAAACCAATACCTGTTGTACAAAGATTTTCTCTATTTAATACTTCTTCTGTATAACAGGAGGCATCGTTTAAGCGACCTTCCGATTCCATAAGTGAGATGAGCTCTTTCATACAATATTCTTTAGTATCTGCATCTATGTCTAGTTTTATAAGGTTTTTATTAATAATTTTATCCATATCTATTCCCCTTAAAATTTTTTATAAATCTATTAATATCTGGTACAATACATCAATATTTTTTGTATTTCTTATTGTAATAAGCTGATTTTGATTATCTACTAATCCATGGAATTTTTTAAAAAAGTTTTTTGTTTCTTTGCTACTTTCAAAATGCAAAGCTAGATAGAAAATAATATCTACAGGATATCCTCCCCAATCAATGGGCTCATTTAAGATTATTACTGCAATAATTGGCCTATTAACGTAAGTATCTTTTCCATGTGGTATAGCAACACCATTTCCAACGGCTGTAGATGTTAATTTTTCTCTCGATAGAGCAGATATTGTAAATTCTTCGGTAACATATCCCTCTTTATTGAGCATATCTCCTATCTCTTTAATCACTTCTATCCTTGAGGAGAAAGATTCCTGTAAAAAGATTAACTTTTTATTTAATAGTGAAGAGATACTATACTTATTATTATCCCGTTTCTCACTACTCAAATCATTTATTTTTTGAAGAATTAACGAAATATCATTTTCATCTACGAATACACTGATAGAAACTACTGGCTTATCTTTTTCAGGAATAGGAATCGTGCTTATGATGATATCATATTTATTTTGCTCATAACTTGCCAGCTCATGTAAGGAGCTCACACCTATAATTTCAATGTTCTTAATTCGATTTTTTAATCGAGACACAACTAATTGAGAGGTTCCTACACCAGTAGAGCAAACAACAATAGCACGATAATTTGATTTACTTCTTTCAAGAGCAGCACCTATATGAATGGCGATATAACCAATTTCTTCTTCTGTTATTTGAATATTAAAACGTCTTTCAAAGATAATGCTAGTAGCCCAAGAAGCACCAAAGACACTAGGATATTTTTCTTTTATCTGATCTAATAAGGGATTTCTTAAAGAAAGTCCATACTTTAGCCGATTAACAGCTGTTTTTAAATGTAAACTCAAACCAATCAGTAAACTTTTGTCATCACTTAAGGGAACAGAAAGAATATTTGCTACTAAACCAATAATTTCTTTTGTTGCGTCAAGTATAGAAGAGTCTATGTCATTTAGAATGGACTCTTTATTATTTCCTATATCAATTACCTCCATAGGTTTAGCTCCTATAATATGAAGGGCGATATAAGCTATTTCAGATTCAGGAATTTTTATGTGTATTTCTTTTTCTAATCTCATTCCAATCCATGCTGCTACAGGGTATTCCTTATTTTTCTTAATATCCTCAAGATTATTTGATGGCATTTTGATATCTTTTTTTTGCTTTAGTCTTTCTATGCTTATGGCTATGTGGATGACTAGCCCAGTAAAAGCCTCGTCTGAAAGTGGAGAGGAAAGCTGACTTTCTGCTTCCGTAATAATTTTTTCAATTTTTGTTAACTCAATTTGAGGAATTAAGTCTTTTATATTGTTGGTGTCTTGAATATTTAATCTATTATTACCTATAGGATCGTCGGATTTCATTAAGATATCTTTTAATTCTTGTTCTTCTTTTATTTGGGCGATTAAATCACTAGCAGCTTTTCTCCAGTTTTTTTCATCGCCATCAATAGAGATCCCCTGATTCTTTTTTTTGACTAAGGATAGATTGTATTTTTCTAATCTTTTATCAACCGTTTCCAAGTCTTTGCTGATTGTGACCCTGCTTACAATTAAATTATCTGCAAGGGATTGTAAAGATACTGGATGAAAGGATTGAATTAATTTTTTTATAATAAATCTCTGTCTTTCTTCACTAGAATAAGGCTCAAGATAGATGCTTCGATAATTGACTAGCTTTTCTAAACTTTGTCTGCCTTGTTCATCGTATTCAAACCAAATACCAATACGTGGTTTTTTGATGATTTTTATTTCGCCCTGAAGAGTGTTAAGATAGGTTTCTAATTTATCTAAATCATTTCTCACAGTTCGATTTGAAACACTTAATTTACTAGCTAGTTGATTAATTGTAATAGCACCATCTTCTTTAGAGAAGAGTATTTGCAATAACTTTTCAACTCTGCTATCAATTTGCTTATTTATGATACAACACCTCACTAATACTTTATAGATTTATGCAACAATCATTGTATTTGTTGTATCATTTATACAATGAAAGGATACTACAAAAGCCTTGATTTATCAAGGCTTTTGGGTGTATAAAAGGGTGCAACATTAATGTGGCAAAACTTTATTTATCCCCCAATTTGAACTTTAAATCCATTGGTTACAAATAGGTCTTTTGCATGATTAATTTCTTGTTGAGATAATAATCTTAAATTTTCTAGGCTGTATTCTCTTCCAGTGCCCTTGTATTTAGAACTTCCATATTGGTGAAAGGGCAATAGGTGAACATAATTTATTTCGCACACCTTTAAGAAATCAATAATCTGGAGGAGATTGTCTTCTTTTGCAGTAAAGGTAGGAATTAAAGGCACTCTGGGGATAACATTAGCTCCTTTAGCTGCTAGTTTAGAAAAATTACTCTTTACTAAACTACCGTCTCCCTTAATAATATCTTTAAAATCTTTATCATCCATAATTTTAAGATCAAAGAGAATTTCATCAAGAAAATCGCTAAGTTGGTCTAATATTTTCCAGCTACCATGACCGCTAGTTTCTATGGCTGTATGAATACCAAGTGATTTTAATTTTTTTAACAACTCTAATGCAAACTCTCCTTGAAGCAAAACTTCTCCTCCTGAAAGAGTTACGCCACCACCACTTGTATCATAGAATACCATATCTTTTTTTACTTCCTCTACTACCTCATCTATGGTCATCTCTTGTCCAACCCATTCTAAAGCATTGGTTGGACAAAACTCTGGCGTCTCCTTACAACTAGCTGCATTTTTACTAACACATGAAATACACAAAGATTCTTTACGCATAATTTCTTTTTGGGCACTTTGTGATTCAGGATTAGCGCACCATGGGCAGCGAAGAGGGCAGCCTTTAAAAAAGATAATAGTACGGATTCCTTCTCCATCATGAATACTATACCGCTGTATATTAAATATTAAAGCCTTAATAATCATCACCCCTTATATACCGTGTTCTGTACGACTGATAATATCATTCTGTATTGCCTCATTGAGTTCTACAAATATAGCACTGTAACCAGCTACTCGTATAACTAAATCTTTGTAATCGTGAGGATTTTTTTGTGCTTCACGTAAAGTGTCAGCAGATACGATATTGAACTGAATATGCTGTATTTTTAATCTCATAAAAGCTTTTAAATAGTTGACAAATTTACGTAATCCAGCTTCTCCCTCTAATACGGAAGGACTAAACTTTACATTTAACAAACTACCATTAGTGGTAAGATAATTGTCTAATTTACTTACACTTTTTAATACAGAAGTAGGACCATTTTTATCTCGACCTACCATAGGTGACAAACCACCATCAGCTAATTGTTCTTTTGAATGTCTTCCATCTGGAGTTGCGCCAACGGATTCTCCAAGGGGGATATGGGCAGATACGGTGTAGGAGCCTGGTTGAAATATACCTCCCCGAACATTGTCATATTTTTCAACTTCCATACAGTAGAATGAAAGAATATCGCTACCAAGATAATCTACTTCATCTATATCATTTCCATATTTATCGTATTTATTGATAAATCTTTGCCTTAAAATTTCATTATCTTCATAATCTTCTTTTAAAATAGATTGAAGCTCTTTTATGCTTATAGATTGATCTTCAAAGACTGCTTTTTTTATGACATATAAAGAGTCGCTTAAATTACCGATGCCGATACCTTGAACACCTGAAAAATTATAAACAGCTCCTCCAGTAGATACATCACTGCCATTCATTATGCAATCATCAATAAAACAAGATAATAGTGGTGTAGGTGCTAATTCACCATGTGCTTCGTCACATATATTGGATCCTTCAACCATGTACACAACATATTCTCTAATAGTCTTTTTAATTTCTTCTATTAGTTGATCAAAAGAATCAATCGTATCTATATGTCTATCTAGAGTTACTTCAAGTACTTTAAGTAGGTTAAATAAAGCGATATCGTGTAAACCATACGTTTTTCCTGGTAAAGAAAGCTCAACACATCCTACTACAGCATAATCTCTAGCATCTTCTAAAGAAACACCTCTGTTAAGGTATCCAGGTATAATAACTTCGTCATTAAAAATTTGTGGTATACCTGTACCTAATCGGATGGTTTCTGCTGACTTCATCATAAATTCGACAGGTGATTTTTCATGAATTCGTACACCTAAATTTGGCTGAGGTAAACGGATATCTCCAAAAGTTTCTAATACGATATAACTTAATTCATTGGTAGCATCTCGTCCATTAGCATCTACACCACCTAAAATAATCGTATATCCTGTTGGGAAACCAGCAAAGTATTTTGCACTATCTTCGCTACGAAGTAAAACCACATCGTTCATCTTTAACCATAGACATCTCAAGAGCTCTCTACAAAATGCTTCATCTACTCCATCGGCTAAAGATTGTCGGTAAAAAGAAATCATATATTGATCAAATCGACCAGATGAAATAGAGCTTGCATTGGATTCAAATTGTAGGGCTAGATTTACAAGCCAGAACAATTGAAGAGCCTCATAAAATGAATGGGGTTTTTCGTGAGCAACTTTTTGGCAAATATCACGAATCGTTGCTAATTCACTTTTACGCATTTCATCTTTTTCATTCACATATAATTCTTCTGCAAGATTTGCATAGCGAATAATATATGATTGCAACGCCTCTAATGTTATTACTGCTGCCTTAAGAAAATCATTGCTCTGATCCTTATTTAATGAGCTTTTTGCTTCATCAATTATAGCATCTATACCATTGTATAAAACTTTACTGAAGTTTGGAATAATATGTCCTTGACCTTTGTCCGTTTGATTGATTTTTACAATGCCATCTTTAATTGAGGTTTTCACGTCGTCAGACATTTTTTCATCTACATAGTTCTTTAGAGATTTACCATCCCAATAAGGGAACAATTCCTCTTTGAATTTTACTTTATCTTCTTCATTAAATATAAATTTGTCTTGAGGGCGAGAATACATAGTATCGATCTCTTCTAAAATCCAATAAGGTGACATTTCTGGGGATGCAATACCACTTCTTGGTCTTATTGTTCGATCGCCTACAATAAGCTCATAAGAATCGATTTTAATTTCTACATTTTCCAATATATGTTTCGTAGCATGTGCTCTTCTTAGAACACTAGGCATACCTGCAGTTTGCTTATAACTTTCTGTATATAATGTAGCTCTTTCTAAAGATATTTCTCTAGTAGGATTGAGTAAGTTGTCTTTTAAAATCTTAATTCGTTTGCTAATATTCATACCATCACCTCTAAGTATTGTTTTTTATTATTGTATATTATTTTTTATTACTTTTCAATAGTTTATTATTGATTTTTCGTGAAAAGTGTTTATAATTATATTTAGTATAAGAAAATAGGAGATTTTTATGTTTGCACAAGAGAGATTAGATATGATTATCCAATTATTACATGAAGAAGGAAAAGTCAAAGTAAAAGATTTAAGCAAGCGATTTGAATTATCAGAAGATGCTATTCGCAAAGATTTAAAAATCTTAGAAAAACAAGGGGTTATGGAGCGTATATATGGCGGTGGAATGTTGAAAAAGAAAATCCCCAAATTTCAGGATGTAGGTGAAAGGAATCAAACAGATAGTCTTGATAAAAGAAGGATTGCCACAAAAGCTCTTAAGATGTTAAATGAGAGGGAAACAATTTTATTAGATATATCCTCGATTAATCTTATCCTTGCAGAGATGATTAAAGAGTCTGATTTAGAAATAACAGTCCTATCCAATAGTATCGATATTCTTTATATTTTATCAAAGAGTACAAAAGCTACAGTCATTTCACCTGGTGGAATGTATTTTAGACAAGCTGGTGGATTTGTAGGAAGTGAAACCATTAATTCTATCAAAAAATATAATGTACAAAAAGTATTTATTGGAAGTTGTGGAGTAGATCTAGATGCGAAAAGCATTACTACATTTAATGTAGAAGATGGGAATACTAAAAGTGCCTTTATCCAATGTGCAAAAGAAGTATATTTAGTAATGGAAAATAAGAAATTCAATTATGATGGTATCTACAAATTTGATTCTATTGATCATGTAGATGGAATCATAACGGAAGGTAAACCTATTGAAGTAATTAGCAAAAAGTTAAATAAGTATAAGATCAATATTATATGAAAGGGGCTACTCTATTGATTATCACAGTAACACTAAATCCAGCAATAGATAAGACAATTTATTTAAAAAATTATCATCATGGTCAAGTGAATATTATTGATAAAACGATTCTTGATCCAGGAGGTAAGGGGATCAATGTCTCAAAGGTTTTGAACAGTTTTTCATGTTCATATATATCTTTAGGATTTACTGGTGGAATGGATGGAAAGATATTAGAACAGCATTTATCGGATGCAGGTATTCAATACAAATTTACACCTGTAAAAGCCAATACAAGAACGAATACAAAAATGATAGAAAGTTCAACAGGCAAAACTACAGATCTTAACGAACAGGGCGATGAGATTTCCCTTGAAGAATTAAACAGATTTATAGATGGATATAGGGAGATTGTAAAAGATGGAGATACTGTCGTTTTAAGTGGTAGTGCACCAAAGGGAATTCCACAAAATATTTACTACCAGCTTTGTGAAATAGCTCTTCAGGTAGGAGCAAAGGTTATTTTAGATTCTAAAGGTCCTTTGCTTAAAGAGGCGCTAAAATCTAGTGTTTTTTTAATTAAACCTAATGTAGAAGAGCTTGAAAGTTTATCAGAGAAACCTTTTGATCATTTTGATGAAATAGTTGATTACTGTAATGAATTAATCTCAAATAATGTAGAATATATTTGCCTTTCTATGGGCTCCGAAGGAGCATTATTAATCGGTAAGGACCTGTTTTTACAGGCAAAAGTACCAACGGTAGAAGCAAAGAGTACAGTAGGAGCAGGTGACAGCTTATTAGGTGCAATGATTGGGTATTTAAGTAGTGGATATAGTATGAAAGAATCCTTTGCTTATGGCGTTTCAGCCTCTGTACTAGCTGTATCCAAAGAAGGAACAAAAGCTCCTACTATGGATGAAATTGAAGAATTTGTTCATAAAATAAAGATTATTGACATGAAAGTAAAAAAATAATAATCAAGAATACATTTTTATAATATTCTGAGCTGCCTCTTTTTTTGAAATACAATTATTCATAGCACTTCTTTCTAAGTAATGATGCGCATCTGGCTCAGTCATTTTAAGTTTGCTGATAAGTAAAAATTTTGCACGGTTGATAATGCGGATTTCTTCCATACGTTTGTCAATGGAAAGTGTTTTCTGTTCAAGCTTTCTAAGTCTTTCTCTGGCACTGGACATCCAGTTCAATCCCTGAATCATTGTCGTACGGGAGGTTGGCTTAGGTAAGGTAAACACACCATGCTCCGCAACTTTGTCATGAACTTCGGAATGAACATCATTTTTAACAAGTATGAGAACGACCGTGGTTTGAGAACGACAGCAGTCAATAGCAAAGCGAGTGCCAGACTCATCAGGCAAAGGAGAGTTGATAATTACAAAATCAAAATCCCTGGTAGCAATATATCTCTTGGCTTCGCTAACGCTTGTTGCAATGCGCACCGGCTGATACTGTGAAGTTGGGAACATTCCAGCAATTGCAGTGTTGAAGCTTTCCGAACAAGACACCAGAAGTAAGCTGTAAACTTGTTCTTTCAAACTCATATGCTCCCCTCCTTCCTCATAAAGTATGATTATTTATTGCAGTAAATTTCCAAAATAGCCTTGGGTATATGCTCGTTGATAAATTCGCTTTGATCTGCAAGAGTGCGCGCTGCCTCAAGAGTGTCTGGTAACTGCTGAAATTTATCAAAAGTTTCAGCGCTTGCTTTGAAAAGATTAAAATCGGAAGCCCTCGGCAATTTAAGCTGATTTTTGATACCATAGAGCCCTACATAAATTATCAAGGTAAAAGCAAGATAGGGGTTAGCAGTAGGATCGGGAGAACGCAATTCTGCTCTTCGATATTCGCCGACCGCTGCTGGAATTCGGACAAGCGGGCTTCTGTTTTCGTTTGACCATGAGATGTATTTGGGCGCTTTGTTGTTTCCAAAACGCATATAAGAGTCCGGCGTTGGGTTAAGAAAGGCAGTCATCTCCACTGCTTTATCCAACACTCCTGCAATTACAAAGGGCAGATTATCTGAACCATCAACGGATTTAACGGACATATTGATATGGAATCCGTTTCCTGGTTGATCTTTCAGTGGTTTAGGAGAAAAATCGGCGTGGAGACCGTTTTGATGAGCTATGGTCTTAACAACTGTTTGAAATGTCATAACATTGTCAGCTGCTGTAAGGGGATCGGAATAACGAAAATCAATTTCATTTTGTCCAGGACCTTCCTCGTGATGGGAGCTTTCTGGACGGATACCCATTTGCTCAAGTGTCAGACAAATTTCACGGCGAATATTTTCACCTTTATCCTCTGGTGCAATATCCATATATCCGGCTTCATCGTAAGGAACATCTGTAGGTTTGCCGTTTTGGTCTAAATTGAAGAGATAAAATTCCTGTTCAGCACCAAAGAAGAATGAAATTCCAGCGTCTGCTGCATCTTTGATAGCCTTCTTCAAAAGATTACGCGTATCACATTCAGAAATCTTTCCAGAAGGATAGATGACATTGCTGAACATACGGACAACCTTTCCGTGTTCAGGGCGCCAAGGCAGAAGCGTCAAGGTTTCACTATCTGGCTTAAGTAAAAGATCAGAATGGGTTTCGTCCCCATAGCCTTCGACAGACGAGGCGTCGAAAGCAATTCCGTATTCAAAAGCACGGGCCAGTTCCCGTGGCATAATAGAAATATTTTTTTGTTTTCCGAAAACATCGCAGAACGCCAATCGGATGAACTTTACATCATCCTCATTGACATACTGTATTACCTCTTCCTTTGAATACTTCATAACGATACCCCTTTCTTTTAATTGCCACATACATTCGCTTGTAATTAAAGCTAGTGGTATTTAATAACATATAATTATACCATATATCTAAGATTATTTACATTTTATTGAATAAAATGTAAAGCAATCCCATGAAAACTCATTGTAAAAGTAAAATAATCTCCTTTTAGCTAACCAGCTCGCCAGTCTAAGTTCGTCTCGTAAATAGGGGTTGATAAAGTTTTTTTCATAGTGTATAATGTCTTTCATAAAGGCAAAGGCGTCTTTCAATTTATGTTGAAAGGCGCCTTTTTATCTTTTTTGAATCAAAAGAGAAGAAAAATATATCAGAAAGTTTCGACAATCTTGTTTTCAACGGATACCTGAATGAATCTGCTTTCACCGTCTGGCTATTATGGGCTACATCCAGCTGGATACCCAACAAAACACGAGAAGGCCGCGATATAGACAATTCATATGCCGATTTTTAGCGAGCTACGGTGGTGGCGGAAAATAAACAGAAAGAGGTACAGTATGGAAAAACGAAAACTTATGTATGAAGGAAAAGCCAAGAAGGTTTTTGAAACCGACAATCTAGAACTTTTAATTGTCTCCTATAAGGACGATGCCACCGCTTTTAACGGTCTGAAAAAAGGAAGTATTTCTGGCAAAGGAATCATCAATAACAAAATGAGCAATCTTCTTATGCAACGCTTAGAAAAGAACGGCGTTCCGACACATTTTGTCGAGGAAATCAACGACCGTGAAACGGTGGTAAAGAAAGTAACCATACTTCCGTTAGAGATTATTATAAGAAATATTTCAGCAGGTTCGTTTTCAAAAAGATACGGTGTAGAAGAAGGCATCACTTTTGAAACACCTACCATTGAGTTCTCTTATAAAAACGATGAACTCGGTGATCCTCTTCTGAATAGCTACCACGCTATTGCTTTGGGACTTTGTAGTAAGGAAGAAATTAAAATCGTAAAGAAATATGCCTTTGCTGTAAATAAATATCTGAAAGCATTTTGGGCGAGCTGTGGCGTTATTCTGGTGGATTTTAAAATTGAATTCGGAAAACTATCCGACGGCACTATTATTCTCGCTGATGAAATCAGCCCCGATACTTGTCGCCTTTGGGACAGCAAGACAAAAGAAAAATTAGATAAGGATAGATTCCGCCGTGATCTCGGAGGAACGGAAGAGGCCTACGCTGAGGTAATGAAAAAGCTTTGTGGGCATATAAGGGAGGATATATAATGTCAAATTGTGCAATAGTCGGTATCAACTGGGGAGATGAAGGAAAAGGTCGAATGGTAGACCTGTTAACCGAAGACTATGATGTTGTTGTAAGATATCAGGGTGGTGGCAATGCTGGTCATACGGTCATTAATGATAAAGGCAAGTTTGCTCTAAATCTTCTTCCGTCTGGCATTTTTAGAGATGGTGTTGTAAATGTTTTGGGCAACGGTGTGGCGCTTGATCCCGAAAATCTGTGGCTTGAAATATGTCGAGTGGCTGATAAAGGCGTAACGATCAACAGAAACAATCTAAAAATCAGTGACAGAGCTTCTCTTCTACTTCCGTGGCATAGAGAAATGGATGAACTGGAGGAACAGCGGCTCAAGGACAAAATGTATGGCTCTACCAAGCAAGGTATTGCTCCGTTTTATTCGGACAAATATCAGAAGAAAACCGTACTTGCGGGTGAGCTTTTCTATGCAAAGGAATTGAAAGAGCATCTGATTGATCTTATGGAATGGAAAAATCTAACGCTTACAAAAGTATACGGTGCAAGACCGTACACCGAGCAGATGTTAGACGAATGGATAACGGCGTATTGTGAAAAAATCAAGCCCTTTATCTGTGACACCAGTGCTTTTTTGAAAAATGCTGCCAAGGATTGCAAGAAAATACTGTTTGAAGCGCAGCTCGGATCGCTTCGGGATTTGGATTATGGTATACACCCATATACTACCTCTTCCAACACAATAGCGGCGTATGCGCCCATTGGTTCCGGTTTTCCTGGTGCTAAAATTGACAGAATCCTCGGTGTTGTAAAAGCGTATTCTACCTGTGTTGGTGAAGGGCCCTTCGTCTGCGAAATGTTCGGAGAGGAAGCAGAGAGGCTTCGTAATGCAGGAGGCGAGTACGGAGCAAAAACAGGTAGACCTCGAAGAGTCGGCGCACTTGATATAGTAGCAACCTCCTACGGTATTGAGGTACAGGCAGCCACTGAAATCGCACTGACGAAGTTAGATATACTCAGCAATATGGATAAAATTCCAGTATGCACTGCATACACTCTCAACGGAGAAAGGATAAACCGTTTTCCGTTTCCGTCTGCACTAAAAAACGCAAAGCCGGTCATTGAATATCTTGACGGCTGGATGTGTGATATATCTAAAGTCCGTGAATGGGAGAGACTCCCGAGGGCAGCACAGGAGTATGTACTATTTATTGAAAAATCTATCGGATGCCCTATAACATATGTTTCTGTGGGCCCTGAAAGAGATAGTATTATCATTAAGACAAAGGAGAACTAAATTTATGTCGAACCAATATGAATCACCATTATCTTCCCGATACGCCTCTGAGTTTATGCTGAAGCTGTTTTCTTCCGATACACGGTATCAAACCTGGCGTAAGCTCTGGGCATCCTTGGCAAAAGCTGAAAAGCAGATGGGCTTGGCGATTTCTGAAGAACAGGTGTCTGCACTGGAAACCCATATTGAAGACATTGACTATCAATGTGTAAAGAACCGTGAAGAGGAAGTCCGCCACGATGTAATGGCTCATGTTTATGCGTATGGGATAGCTGCCCCTATTGCCTCTGGAATTATTCATTTAGGTGCCACCAGTTGCTATGTTACCGATAATGCTGATTTAATTATTTATAGAGATGCTCTACGTTATTTGCGTTCAGAGCTTTTGAAGGTTTTAGCAAACCTTTCAGACTTTGCCGAAAAATATAAAAATATGCCCACACTTGGCTATACACATTATCAACCTGCACAGCTTGTCACCGTCGGTAAGCGGGCTACTCTTTGGATGCAGGATTATCTGAGCGATCTTGAAGAAATCGATTTTGTGCTGGGTAATATGAAATTTCTCGGTTGCCGGGGAACCACGGGAACCGAGGCGAGTTTCTTAGAACTTTTTGATGGTGATACCGAAAAAATAGATAAAATGAATGGCTTGATTGCCAATGATTTTGGCTTTGACAAATGCTTCGCTGTTTGCTCACAGACCTATCCACGAAAATTGGATAGCCGAATTTTGAACTGTCTTTCCTCAATAGCGCAAAGCTGTTACCGAATGGCAAATGACATCAGATTGCTCCAGCATGACAGACAGATAGAAGAACCCTTCGAAAAAAATCAAATAGGATCCTCTGCTATGGCATATAAACGAAATCCCATGCGCTGTGAGAGAATCTGCTCTCTTGCGAGATATTTAGTAGCAAACGCTTCAAATGCAGCAATGACAGCCTCCGTTCAATGGTTAGAAAGAACTCTTGACGATTCGGCAAACAGACGTATATCTATGCCGGAAGGCTTCTTATGTGCCGACGCTGTTCTCCGTTTGGCTCAAAATGTAACGGATGGACTTCATGTAAATGAGAAAATCGTTGAAAAAACAGTGAGCGAATATCTGCCCTTTATTGCAACCGAAAATCTGATGATGGAGGCGGTAAAGCGTGGCGGCGACCGTCAGCAGATTCATGAAATTATTCGCAAATGCTCTATGGAAGCTACAGCGGAAATGAAAAACGGCGGCGAGTGCAATCTCCTCAAATTATTAAGTGACGAGAAAGAATTTGGTCTTTCCGAAGCTGAAATGAAAGAACTTCTGGAGCCTAAAAAGTACATTGGAAGATGTGCCGAACAGGTTGAACGCTTTAATTCGGAGATAAAGCTCCTGATTTCGGATATTGACAGAGATACGGCGCAAATCACATTATAATATTATAAAGGTAGGTGGAAAATTGTGCAGGAAAAAATCCTTGTTTTGGATTTTGGCGGTCAATATAATCAACTGATTGCCCGAAGGGTTCGTGAGCATCATGTGTATGCAGAAATTAAGCCGTACAATAAGATCACGGTAGAAGAAATATGTAAAATCAGCTACAAAGGTATTATTTTTACCGGCGGACCCAATAGCGTATATGATAATGCGTCTCCCCATTATGATCCTGACATTTTAAATCTCGGTATTCCGATTTTAGGTATTTGCTACGGCAATCAGTTGATGGCATATATGGAGGGGGGTAAAATTTACAGTGCAGAAAACTCAAGTGAATACGGAAAAACCTCGGTTACAGTTTCAGAAAGTCCTTTGTTAAAAGATATTCCGAAAAACAGTATCTGCTGGATGAGCCACACGGATTACATCAAGGAAGCTCCTGTTGGGTTTTCTGTTATTGCTCGAACTGCTAAATGCCCCTGTGCCGCCATGAGCGATGAAAAACGCCGCTTATACGGTGTACAATTTCATCCGGAGGTCACTCATACACAATATGGCAAGGTTATGCTGTATAATTTTCTTTTTAGAATATGCGGCTGCAGCGGCAACTGGAAAATGGATCATTTCATTGATAAGGCTGTCGAGAAATACAAGACAGAGCTTGCCGGAAAGAAGGTGTTACTGGCTCTTTCCGGAGGCGTGGATTCCTCGGTAGCAGCCACCTTACTTTATAAGGCTATCGGCGAGGATTTGACTTGTGTATTCGTGGATCACGGATTATTACGTAAAAATGAGGGCGATTTCGTAGAAAACACCTTCAAGGGCAGATTTGGAATGAACTTTATCCGTGTAAATGCAGAGAGTCGTTTTTTAGAAAAGCTGGCCGGCATAACAGAGCCGGAACAAAAGCGAAAAATTATTGGCGAAGAATTTATCAGAGTATTTGAAGAAGAAGCAAAAAAGCTTGGCAAAATCAATGTTCTTGCCCAAGGAACAATTTATCCCGATGTGGTGGAAAGCGGCAAGGGTGATTCTGCTACGATTAAAAGTCATCATAATGTAGGCGGTCTTCCTGATGTTATTTCCTTTGATAGTATTGTTGAGCCCCTTGCAGATTTATTTAAGGATGAGGTAAGAGAGGTCGGCAATAAACTCGGATTGCCGAAAGAACTTGTATACAGACAGCCCTTTCCCGGTCCTGGTCTTGCTGTAAGGGTTATTGGTGAAATCACAAAGGAAAAATTAGATCAGCTCAGAGAGGCAGACGCCATCTTCTGCGAGGAAATCGCCAAGCATTCGTCAGAAGAGATGACAAACCAGTATTTTGCAGTTCTGACAGACCTTCATAGCGTTGGTGTAAAGGGAGATGCTAGAACCTACGGATATACGGTTGCCCTTCGTGCAGTTACCACAGATGATTTTATGACTGCCGAATGGACATGGCTTCCGTATGAATTGCTTGAAAGTGCAAGTTCAAGAATAACCAATGAAATAGAGCAAATTACACGGGTTGTTTATGATATCACATCAAAACCGCCGGCGACGGTGGAGTGGGAATGACGGAACGGATATTCAAGAGAACATCTGATTGCATATAAATATTAGGCGGAGAAAATTGTTGAAATCATCCGCGCGGATACGCTCGAATATTTGCGGGTAGAGGAGCTCTCAATCATAATTGGAAACAAGCGCTATCACAGCGCTTGTTTTGACGGATGCTATCCAACCTCCATCTCAAGCGATACACGAAAAGATTACTTTGAGCAGAAATTGTCCTCAAAGTCTTCTACTATTTTTCAATGTAATTTCTAAGAGTGCCAATTTTTTCAATCTTACATTCTACTACATCTCCAGCTTCCAATGTTCTCGGCGGATCAAATCCTAAACCAACACCTGCAGGAGTACCAGTCATAATGATATCTCCTGGGTATAAAGTAAGCCCTTTTGATAGATCATGGATGATAGTAGGAATATCAAAGATTAATTTAGAGGTATTAGAATTTTGTCTCACTTCCCCATTTATACTGCACGAAATATCTAATGAGGGTGGAAATGGAATATCCTCTTTAGAAACAATATAAGGACCTATGGAACAACAAGTATCCATGCTCTTTCCTTTAAACCACTGTATATGCTTTTTTTGTATATCTCTTACAGAAAAGTCGTTTCCAATGGTGTAGCCAAAAATATAGTCTTCAGCCTCTTCTTTAACAATATTTGTGCCCTTTTTTCCTATGATGATTGTGAGCTCAACTTCGTAATCTAGCTGATTTGTAAAGGATTTGTGACTGAGTATTATATCTTCTGGTCCCATACAGGGATAAGCTAATTTCGTGAAATAGATAGGCTCTTTTGGAACCATATTGTCTCCACCAGGTATGGATTTTATTTCATTAGCATGTTCTATATAATTTTTTCCAAGGCAAAACACATTCCTTCTTGGATAAGGAATAGGAGATAAAAGTACTATATCTTCTCTAGCTATAGTAGGAATATTTTTATCTTTTAAAATTTTGTGAATTTCCTCTTGCAGTTTGGAATTGTATTTTTCTATAAAGGAAATCATGTCTTTAGGGCAAGATTTCATCAAACTCTCTAATTTAACGACTTTATTAGAATCTATAATGGCTAGAAAATTCTCCTTTGTAGATTTCATTGATGCATTAGCAAAAATCATTTGTTCACCTCATTGATATAATTGAATGTTCTTTTAGTATATTAAAAGTACCTTTTGAACTGACAAAAAAGTTTGTAGCGCTTTATTTTGCTGAAGTAGACAGGTTCATTTTGTAAAGGTATACTAGGTATTATACAAAATATTTGGCAAATAATGAATAATAATGGCTATAAATAAAGTACAATACTTTTTAAAGTGTTAAATGTAATGTCTAAGGTGTAAAATAATCAATGAAAGAGATGCTTATTAGCTCTTACATGGCTGTAGTTATTTATTAGGCCATTTTAGAGTATAAATAAATTCTAATAGTGGAGAGGGATACATGAAGACAAGTATAAAGCAGTTATATCAAAATACCGAAAATTTTTCAGACAAGGATATCATCATCAATGGATGGATTCGAACAAATAGAGGATCAAAGCATTTTGGCTTTATTGAAGTCAATGATGGCACTTACTTTAAGGGAGTTCAAGTAGTGTATGAAGAAGATATAGATAATTTTTCTCAAATCAGTAAACTTACTATAGCTACGGCAATTACAGTAAGGGGTAAGTTTATACTCACTCCAGATAGCAAGCAGGCCTTCGAGATAAAGGCTGATGAGATCAAAATAGAGGCAAGTGCAGACTCTAGTTATCCTTTACAAAAGAAAAGGCATACTTTAGAGTATTTAAGAACGATTGCTCATTTAAGACCTAGAAGCAATACCTTTTCAGCTGTCTTCCGAGTTCGTAGTTTGGTTGCTTATGCTGTACATCAATTTTTTCAGGAGCGAGATTTTGTCTACACCCACACGCCTATTATAACGGCTAGTGATGCAGAAGGCGCAGGAGAAATGTTTCATGTCACTACTCTAGATTTAAAGAATCCTCCTAAAAATGAAAGAGGAGATATTGATTTTAGCAAAGATTTCTTTGATAAAGCCACTAATTTAACTGTTAGTGGCCAATTAGAAGCAGAAGCTTTTGCCTTAGCTTTTCAAAAGGTTTATACCTTTGGCCCTACTTTTAGAGCGGAAAATTCAAATACAGCTCGACATGCTGCAGAATTTTGGATGATCGAACCTGAAATCGCTTTTGCAGACTTAAATGACGATATGGAACTTGCAGAAGACATGATTAAATATGTAATTAATTATTTACTTGTCAATGCAGCAGAAGAAATGAATTTCTTTAATAGCTTTATCAATAAGGGATTATTAGATAAATTAAATAATATCGTAAACTCTGATTTTGCACATATTACCTATACAGAGGCAATCGACATATTAACAAAGGCTAAAAAAGAGTTCCAATACCCGGTTTCATGGGGAATGGATTTACAGACAGAACACGAGCGCTATATTGCAGAAGAGGTTTATAAAAAGCCTGTATTCGTAACAGATTATCCAAAAGACATCAAAGCTTTTTACATGCGCCTTAATGATGACGAAAAAACAGTAGCAGCTATGGACTTACTTGTACCTGGTGTAGGTGAAATCATAGGGGGAAGTCAAAGAGAAGAGAGGCATGATATACTACTAGAACGAATGAGCGCAGTAGGATTAAACTCTGAAGATTATTGGTGGTATTTAGAACTTAGAAAGTATGGTGGTGTAAAACATGCGGGTTTTGGACTTGGCTTTGAAAGAGCAATTATGTATATGACAGGCATGGAAAACATTCGAGACGTTCTACCATTCCCAAGAACAGTAGGAAATGCAGAGTTTTAACAAGAAGAGCGTCTGTGGCGCATTAGCAGCCAGCAATCAGCTATCAGAAATTCGTGTTCCTCTTGGGTCAAAGATCCTTCGCGAGCACCCAGGATGACTAAAGCAGTAGTTCGTGTTAAAAAGTAGAGTTTTCCTAACAAGGGATAAATCAGATATACATTTATATATCTGACAAACATATATCTGACAAGAAGTTACATCGTGAAGAAAAAAGTCTCCAATTTCATTGAAGTTGGAGACTTTTAAATTTCAACTTATTCTCTTATTCTTATATTGTTTTCCCGTCCAACCATTTAAATACTTGCAACAAGCTTACTCTTTTTTATAGCTTGAATGAGAGTATAGCCTACTAAGGAACCAATAGAACCTTGTATTCCATTGAAAGGTATATTCACCAATGGAGAGAGTACATTTTGTAGTAGAAGAATCTCAAATACATAGTACCCTAACACCATAATTATTAGACCGAAAAGAATGCCTAATAGGAATTTATCTTTTTTAAATAAGTAACCAGATACTATTCCCATAGTACCTTTAATGACAAAAGTACCGATCATATAAGGTACATAACCTAAATATAAATCCCCCATCATTGAACCAAAGCCTCCTACTAAAAAACCTAATGCTGGTCCTAAAAAGTATGAGCTTATATAAATGGCTGCATCTCCTAGATTAATATAGCCACCTAATGGACTTGGAATGGCGATAACTACGGTGCATATAAAAACCAATGCAATCATTAAAGAAGTATAAGTTAATTTTCTTATATTGTTATTCATAATATCTTTCCTTTCCCCACCTTTTTTACTATAATACATAATATATAACCTCTTGAAAATATACAGAAATTAATATTTTAATAAGGACAGATGGTGAAAATATGGATCAAATGATATTAGATTATAGTAATAGAGAACCTATATACATACAGATATACAATCACTTTAAAGAAGAAATCATAAATCGCAATCTTCAAAAAGGCGAGAAATTGCCCTCCATCCGAGAATTATCTGCGGATATCAATGTGAGTAAAACCACAATAGAAACTGCGTATAATCAATTAGTAGTAGAAGGGTATGTCAATAATGTTCCTAAGAGCGGTTATTATGTAGTGGAAATAAAAGATTATCTATTTCCTGAAACAAAAAAATCAGTTAAGCAAGACCAAATTGTTCAAAGTAGGGATTATATTAATAATGGAGTAGATAAAAAGAGTTTTGATATAAAAGTATGGAAAAGAATATATGGAAATGTACTTTTAGAGCAAGAAAATGAACTGTATACAAGCGGAGATGAACAAGGAGAACTCGTCTTAAGAGAGAATATTTGTCGTTTTGTGCAAAAAACCAGAGGGGTTCACTGTACATCAAGCCAAATTGTTATTGGTGCTGGTATGCAATCCCTTCTCGGTATTCTTTGCTCCCTCTTAAAGACAAAATATCGTAATGTAGCTATGGAATCTCCCGGTTTTACTCATGCAAAGAGCACTTTTGAGGATTACAGTATGAACATCATTCCTATAGGAGTATCTGAAGAAGGTATTGATATTGATATACTAAAAAAATCCAATGCAAAGATGGTGTTTTTAAGCCCTTCTCATCAGTATCCTACAGGTTCTGTAATGCCAATAGATAAGCGATTAGAAGTTTTGAATTGGGCAAAAGAAAAAGACGCGCTTATTTTGGAAGATGATTACGACTGTCTCATTCGTTATGAATCTAGACCTATACCTGCCCTTCAAGGTTTAGATAGTACAGGTCATGTCATATATTTTGGTTCTTTCTCTAAGATTCTTTTGCCGTCCATCCGAATCAGTTATATGATCTTACCGCAGTCTATTTTAGAATTGTATACTTCTTATAAAAGGCAATTTTCACAATCTTCTTCCAAAATGGAGCAGCTAGCTTTAGCTCAATTTATGGAGGAAGGTTATTTGAAAAAACACTTAAGGAAAATCAAAAAGATTTACTATCGCAAAAATGAGCTCATAGTAAATTTTATTAAAAAGAACGCAAGAAATAAAATCAATATATTAGGTCACGATTCGGGTCTTCATATGATGTTTGAAATTACTACAAACAAGGAGGTAAGTGAAATCCTAAAAGATGCGGAAAG
Organism: Alkalibaculum bacchi; assembly: GCF_003317055.1. Taxonomy (NCBI): domain Bacteria; kingdom Bacillati; phylum Bacillota; class Clostridia; order Eubacteriales; family Eubacteriaceae; genus Alkalibaculum; species Alkalibaculum bacchi. The sequence continues at coordinate 6,813 of NZ_QNRX01000021.1, read as the reverse complement.
TCAAAATATCCATCTAGAATTAGTAGAAGGGTTTCAAAAAGATAAGCTCGTCGTAGTTTTTACTTACAGTGGTTTAGAAGAAGATGTGATAGAAAAAACATTGGATCTACTTATGAAAAAAGTTTTCTAGACGATATAAAAAGAAAAGATAATGATTTATACTAATTTAATAGAATATAGTATAATTGATGTAAGACCCATTATAATGAAATGAATAGAAATTATAGTGTGGCTAAAATTAAAGAATTCTAAAGAAAATAAGTATTGGAGGGTTATTATTATGAAAGTTTTTGCAATGATGTCTAGTCATAGAAAAAACAAAAACACAGAACATCTTTTGGATTATTTTCTAGAGGGATTAGATTCTAAAAATGAAATAGTAAAGAAAAGGCTTGTAGATTTAGATATCAATATTTGCACTGCTTGCGAGTATTGTAGAGATCACTTGGGTGAGTGCATTTTTAAAGATGATATGAGCCAAATCATTCAAGGGATGCTAGAAAGTGATTTGATTGTTCTCGCTACACCTCTGTATTTTAATAGTGTTACTACTAGATTAAAGATTATGATCGATCGAAATCAAGTTCTATACAATTCTTGGTATCATATTAAAGATCCAATATTTAAAGAAAGAAAGCCTGTAGTAATCCTTTCTGTTGGAGGTTCTAGACATTATAGCAATCAATTTGAAGGAGTTACAGCAGAAACACAACATTTTCTTACGAATATTAAAGGTACATTGCTAGACTTCATTAAATATAACAATTCCGATCGCGTTAGTTTAATAGACAATGAAGAAGTAAGAGAAGAGGTTGTGAAAAAAGCTTTAGAAATTGAAAAGATAGTAAATAATAAAAGTTGGATGTAGCCATTAGAAAAGCCTCCTTCACAAAACCCTTGACACAATAATTTATTATGAGTAAAATAAATCCGTACAACTATATATAGATAAGAACAATGACGAGAACAGTAGTAGTTGCAGAAACTTTACAGAGAATTAATCCTAGGTTGAAAGGTTAATAAGTGGAGCGATTACGAAGATCACCTTTGAGTTTTGATTGAAAAATCACGGTCAACCCGTTAATAAAACAAGACATTTACGCAATGTAAAGTAAGATGGTACCACGAAAAAAGCTTTCGTTCTTATAGTATAAGAATGAGAGCTTTTACTTATTATAGAAGAAAATTATCCTTTGTTGTGTTATTTGAATTTAAAAGATTAGAGGGGCAGTTCATTAGATGAAAAATTGTTATCTATATTGGCATAAATAATTTTATTTACCACCTTATGAGCTTACCACCTAGGAGCATTATCCAGTTCTTCTTGCATAGGCGAGACAAATGGATTGGCTACAAGATACGACAAAGTCACTTTATTATAGATATTAGGAGGAAAAAATAATGGCAGTATTTAAAGAATTGTCTAATTCACCAATTGCTGATACGGAAAAGAAAATATCAGACTTTTGGAGCGAAATCGATATCTTAAAGAAGAGTATCGATAATAGAGAGGGAAATGAGAATTTTGTATTTTACGAAGGACCACCAACAGCTAACGGTAAGCCCGGAATCCACCATGTTTTAGCTCGAACTTTAAAAGATTCGGTATGTAAATATAAAACCATGACAGGTTATAGAGTAGAGAGAAAGGCTGGATGGGATACTCACGGATTACCAGTAGAAATTGAAGTAGAAAAACAATTAAATATATCAAGTAAAAAAGAAATTGAAGAGTATGGAATTGCTGGGTTTAACAAAGCATGTAAAGAGTCTGTATTCACTTACGAGGCGTTATGGCGTGAGATGAGTGAGCGAATGGCATATTTCATAGACTTAGAAAATCCTTATATCACTCTTGATAATAATTACATTGAAAGTGTATGGTGGATTTTAAATAGGTTCTTTAATGAAGATTATATCTATGAAGGACACAAGATTCTTCCATACTGTCCAAGATGTGGGACAGGCTTAGCTTCTCATGAAGTAGCTCAAGGTTATCAAGAAATCAAAAGCAACACCGTTATTGTTCCTATAAAGAGAAAAGATGCAGACGAGTATTTTCTTGTTTGGACTACAACTCCTTGGACATTAGCTTCTAATGTAGCTTTAGCAGTTCATCCAACAGCAGATTATGTAAGGGTTAAAAGTCAAGATAATACCTTTATTGTTGCAAAAGCCCTTGCAGGTAAAGTTTTTGGTGATGATTTTGAGATTGTTGATGAATTCAAGGGTTCTGAGCTAGAATATGTAGAATATGAGCAGCTGATGCCATTTTTACAAGTAAATAAGAAAGCATTTTTTGTTACACTAGCTGATTATGTTACCACAGATGATGGAACTGGTATTGTACACATTGCACCTGCATTTGGTGAAGATGACTATCAAATTGGTAGAAAGTACAATCTTCCTGTTTTAAATCCAGTGGATGAAGAAGGAAAGTATACAGATACGCCTTGGAAAGGCACTTTTGTAATAGATGCAGATTTAGACATTATTAAATGGCTAAAAGAAGAAGGCAAATTATTTAAAAAGGAAAAAGTAGCTCATAATTATCCTCATTGCTGGAGATGTAAAACTCCTTTAATATACTATGCGAAGCCAAGCTGGTATATCGAAATAACAAAACTAAAAGACAAACTTATTGAAAACAACAATAGCGTAGAGTGGTATCCAGATTTTGTTGGAGAAAAACGCTTTGGAAACTGGTTAGAAAATTTAAACGACTGGGCCATTTCAAGGTCTAGATATTGGGGAACGCCATTAAATATTTGGCGTTGTGAATGTGGTCATCTTGAATCTGTTGGTTCTCGTAAAGAGTTAGTAGAGAAAGCCATAGAGGATATTGATGAGAGCATTGAATTACATCGCCCCTATGTAGACGATGTCCACTTCCATTGCTCAAAATGTGGAGGCACTATGACTAGAGTACCTGATGTTATTGATTGTTGGTTTGACTCTGGATCTATGCCATTTGCACAATATCATTATCCATTTGAAAACAAAGAAAAGTTCGAATCTCAATTTCCGGCAGACTTCATTAATGAAGGTATTGATCAGACTAGAGGGTGGTTCTATTCCTTAATAGCAATATCCACTTTTGTAATGGGGGTTGCTCCATACAAGAAAGTATTAGTTAATGATTTAATACTAGATGCAGAAGGCAGAAAAATGTCTAAGTCTAGGGGAAATACTGTTGATCCTTTCCAACTCTTTGATCAATACGGTGCAGATGCCCTAAGATGGTACTTGCTATATGTATCTCCGGCATGGACTCCTACTCGATTTGATATTGAGGGATTAAAAGAAGTACAAAGTAAATTCTTCAATACCATGAAGAATGTATATAATTTCTTTACTTTGTACGCAAATACAGATAATCTTAATCCTAAAGATTTTATTGTAGAGGTTAAAAATAGACCAGAGATTGACAGATGGTTATTATCTAAATATAATAGCTTAATTAGAGAAGTCAGAAGAGAAATGGATATTTTCGACCTGACAAAAGCTGTTCGAAAAATCCAAGATTTCATCAATGAAGATTTGTCTAATTGGTATATCCGAAGAAACCGAAGAAGATTCTGGGCTAAGGATATGACTGAAGATAAAAAATCTGTATTTGGTACAACCTATGAAGTGTTAGTTGGCATTAGCAAATTGATTGCTCCATTTGCCCCATATATATCTGAAGAAGTATATCAGAAATTAACTGGTGAGGAATCTGTTCACCTTGCAGATTATCCTGTTTGTGATGAGTCTATTATCGATTTAGAATTAGAAAATCGAATGGAATTAGTTCGAAATCTTGTAAGCTTAGGTAGAGCAGCGAGAGAAGAAGCACAAATTAAGGTAAGACAACCTCTTCATAAAATCATCGTCGATGGAAAATATAAAAAGAACATCGATTATTTAGTTCCTTTGATTATGGAAGAACTCAATATAAAAGATGTGGATTTTGAAGATGATTTGAGCACCTTTCTAAACTTTAGCTTAAAGCCAGACTTTAAAGTAGCTGGACCTATTTTAGGTGCTAAAGTTAAACTATTAGGTAAAGCTTTATCTAAGGCCAGCGCAGATGAACTAGTGCCAAAACTTGAAAGCGGTGAAAAAGTAGTTCTAACTATTGATGGCGAAGAACTAGAAGTGTCAAAAGACTTTATTGATGTTCGTATTTCATCTAAAGAAGGCTTTAATGTTCAAATGGAAAACAATATATTTGTCATTCTTGATACAAATATTGATGATGAACTTAAAGTAGAAGGGTATGTTCGCGAAGTCATTTCTAAAATTCAACAATTGAGAAAATCAAATGGCTTTGAAGTCATGGATAATATTGATATTAAAGTAAACGGTGAAGTTGAAGTAATAGAAGCGGTTAAAAAATATGAAGAGATTATTAAAGAAGAAACCCTAGGACTTAGCATATCTTATACAGATGAAGAATTAGACAAACAAAATATCAATGGACATGAAACAGGAATTGCAGTCATAAAGAGAGTTTGAGTGTACAATTAGGGCCGCTATAAATAGCAGCCCCAACTTTTTATATAAGGAGATGTTAATGTGAGTCTATTAAAATTACAAAATGGTTCCGATGTTAGAGGTATTGCTGTAGCAGGAGTACCTGGAGAAGAAGTGAACTTAACACCTGAAGCAGTTTCGAAAATTGCCTATGCCTTTAAAGCATGGTTGAAGAATAAATTTGGAAAAGAAGAATTATCTTTAGCTATTGGAAGGGATAGCAGAATATCAGGAGAGACGTTAGTACAGGCTGCTATTAAAGGCATGAAAGGACAAAACACAACGATCTTTAATTGCGAAATGGCTTCTACTCCAGCTATGTTTATGAGTACTTTAGACGATGAGATTAATGCAGATGGAGCTATAATGATAACAGCGAGTCATCTTCCTTTTAATAGGAATGGACTTAAGTTCTTTACAAAAGACGGAGGGGCAGACAGCAAGGATATTAAAGCAATTCTAGATATTGCAGAAACTCAAAATCCTCAATACGAAGACAATGGAAGAGTTGAAAAATTCGATTTTATCAGTAAATATGCTGAAGCGTTAGTAAATAAAATTAAAGAATCTACAGGTGAAGACAAGCCATTTGAAAATTGTAAGATTATTGTAGATGCTGGTAATGGTGCAGGTGGATTTTTTGCTGAAAAAGTGCTGCAGCCATTAGGCGCAGATACAGAAGGAAGTTTGTATCTAAATCCTGACGGGAACTTTCCTAATCATCAACCTAATCCAGAAAATCAAGAGGCAATGGATGCCATTTGCAAAGGTGTTTTAGATAGTAACGCTGATTTAGGTATTATATTTGATACAGATGTAGACAGAGCGGCAGTAGTAGATCGCAATGGAAAATCTATTAATAGAAATGCTTTAATTGCTTTAATGTCAGCAATTGTTTTAAAAGATTCTCCTAATAGCACAATTGTGACGGATTCTGTAACTTCAGTAGGTTTGAAAAAATTCATTGAATCAAAGGGTGGGAAGCACCACAGATTTATGAGAGGATATAAAAATGTCATAAATGAAGCTATCCGTTTAAATAAAGAAGGCACAGAAGCTCATCTAGCTATAGAAACAAGTGGTCACTGTGCATTAAAGGAAAATTACTTTTTAGATGATGGAGCTTATTTAGTGACAAAAGTCTTAATCCTATTTGCAGAATTAAGAAAAGAAGGAAAAGATCTAGAAGACCTTATAGGAAGTCTTGAGGAGCCAGTAGAATCAATTGAAGTTAGGGGCAAGATTAATGATCAAGATTTTAAAGCATATGGAAATCAAGTTCTCGAGGACTTTAGAGATTATATGAATACTGTAGAAGGCTGGTCGGCAGAAACTCCTAATTATGAAGGGGTAAGAGTAAATTGCGAAAAAGAAGAAGGCTGGTGCTTAGTGAGATTATCATTACACGACCCAGTAATGGTAATAAACATTGAGTCTAATCTATCTGATGGTTGTGAGAAGATTAAGAAGAAGTTATTTGATTTCTTAAGTAAATATAAAGCCTTATCTTTTGTATAAATAGATAGTAATTTTGTGTTTGGCTGAAAGCGGAAAGCTGAATGCGGAACGGCCATAGATAAGTTGCAGATGAAAAGATTGTTTTCAACTGTACTAAGTACACATTGGTCATTACGTTATTTCACCTACTAGGGAGGTGAGTTCAGTTGTCAGCTTTCAGCATTCCGCTATCAGTAGTATGAACGCGCATGCAAACGAACAATTAAGCACAAAATTTCTACAAGAGAAAAAATATTTAAAAAACTCCTTGCAAAAAAGAAATACCCTGTGTATAATAAAACAAGTCGCCAAGAGGTACATAATAAGGCGATTAAGTTAAAGAGAAAAAGTAATAAAAAATGTTTATATTTCTTTAACATGGGTATAATACGAAATACAAGATCAACGAAAAAGAACTTTAAAAAAGTAGTTGACAAAAGAAACAAGATGAAGTAAGATATAAAAGCTGACTCGAGAGAGACAAGCTGAATATTGAAAAAAAGCCGTAGTTTATAGCCAATCAAACTTCGCCTTAAGGCTCGTTTTCTTGGATAAGCCTGGCATAGGTAATACTAATTACTTACCGCGTCACTGCGTTCCTTGTAAGCAAAGTATTACTCTAAAGGTATTTGAAAATAGAATAGTGCACACAAACCCAAGCAAATTAGTTGTGAGTCTTTAGGACAAGCAACATTAAAGTAATAAAATGTAACAAGCCAGCAATTTATTTAGAGAGTTTGATCCTGGCTCAGGACGAACGCTGGCGGCGTGCTTAACACATGCAAGTCGAGCGAGATT
>NZ_QNRX01000020.1 GCF_003317055.1 Alkalibaculum bacchi | reverse complement strand
AGAATTCACAGTCATTGCAATATGGCTTCACCACATGATTTTGAAAAAATAAATGCTGGTTAATCGATTCATGAATATATTAAGTTTTTGTTGTCCGTTTTCTTGACAGAAGACCAATGACTCGGCAGTCAGGAGACCTGCCAGATAATTATAAATATGTGAATAACGGTAAAGTTCACAGTCTGTAGACTGTGGACTTTTTTTTATCGTGAAATAACGAGCCAAATGGTTGCTCACAAATATTTCGCTATAGCTTACATTCAATCGTCTTTCGCATTACTGGTGCTCTTGGGCAAGTCTGCCATGGATATTACTAATGCTTCTCTACGTCGATACGCTCCTTGACAAGCAAAGTAGCTTGTTTGTTCCGTTTAACCAATGAATTAAGTTAAACCTTAATTATAAATGTAGCATAGCTACAAAATCTACAAAAGGAGGAAAACGATTCACGGTAATCGCATGAAGGGATCGTAAAAACATCTGTGGCATAGGAAGAGGATTAGATATTAAAGTAAACGCACTGTTTGGAACATCTAGTGATCGAGATCAAATGTCAATGGAAGCGAGAAAATTAAAGATTGCAGAAGAAGCAGGTTGTTAAATACATATAAGCACAAAACTTCAGCTTTTCGCTGTGGACGACCAACACAAAGTTTTTTGTGTCCTCAGTTTTTAGAGTACTAATAGGGGACACTACTTGATAATTCGCTGTTTTTACAATTTGGATTTAGAAATGGCATATCATTTCATTACTACTTGATTGCGCCCATTTAGTTTAGCTTTATACAGACATTGATCAGCTCTATCGAGTATATCTTCTATTGTGTCTTCAAATCGGGAGGCTGTTACCCCTATGCTAACCGTAATGCTAACGTCATAATGAAAACGCAATGAGGATATTGCGTGACGAATACGCTCGGCAATTTGACTAGCATTCGTAGGAATTTGAGTGAGTAAAATTATTACAAATTCTTCTCCACCATATCGCACCACTACATCACATTTTCTTAGTACACTTTTTATACCTTGTACGCAAGCAAGTAATACATGATCTCCAAACCCATGTCCGTAAGTGTCGTTAACCTGTTTGAAGTGATCAATATCTAGCATGAGTACATAAATTGCATTCCCTGTTTGCCTTGATGTATCCAATTCGCACTGCAAAAAAGATGTCATAAACCGCCTATTATATGCTCCTGTCAGTGCGTCGCGAATACTTAGTTCAGCTAAGGTATCATTTTTATCTGCAAAAATATTGCTAATAAATGTGGTTAAAATCGATAAACCAGTAAAGGTCAGGATAAGTGCCACTATCAGGTCGATTAGTAGGTCATAGGAACTGCGATGGAAGGTGACTGTTTGAGGGAATTGAAAGCTTATTATGATACATACTAACCAAGTTAATATATTTAATACTATAATAATCATGCGAGTTTTGCCAGAAAAAACGATACCTAGTAAAAAAAGGGCTAGCTGAGCAAATAACAAGGCAGTGCCGTCATATCCAGCAGTTTGAAAATACATTAATGGTATATAGATAAAAGCAATAAATAACAAATGTGGCTTTAATATGATTAAGCGGATACGTGGGATTACAAATATTATAATGGTACAAAAGATAATATAAGACCATTGCAGGGCTTGACCAAATAGCCCTTTGTTAAGCAGGGTATTTGTTATGCCTGAAATAATTGACAGAAAGTAACTTTCAAAGAAAAAAATCATGTATACTCGATACTCTAATGAAAATTGTTTGCCAAAGTAATTTTGTATCAAGAATTGCTTTAAACGTTCTATCATGGTATTGGCCATTCCTTTCTGTGAAAGAGGAAGATCTTTTTTAGCGATCAGAACGGATTTCAAAAATATTTAAATAAACTTAATTATTCAACTTTCCTACCAATAAAAGTGTGCTGAATACTTGATAAATATGTTCACAGCTGATATCCAAATGTGATTAAAAGTAAACTACAATATAGGATGAGTATTAAGTCCTTATTTGGGCAATATTTCCAAACTTAAGGTGGAAAAGTTGAGTTGATTATATCACAAATAACACATCAATAGGTACACTTTGAAGTGATTTGATATTTTTTACAAAACAAAATAATGTACAAGAATTATTGTGAAAATATTGTAATTTATTGTTGGATGTATGATAATAATACAATAGAAGTACTATTGGGGACATATTTGTTGTCGTTACATAGAGATTTATACAAATTAATCTCGTATGGTAATTAAAAACGTTATAATTATTGATTCATAGAAAAATAAATTGATAATAAGACACGGACCTTATTAAGAATAGGAGGAGCCAGTACGGACGTCTACTATATATTATATATCACCATAATTGATTTTGCTGTACTGCTGATAATGAGCGTCATGGCTCATTCCAACGCATTAATGAAACAAAAGCAAAAGAATAGTTTTATTCTATCGTTTATTCTCATCGGAATCATTTCCGTTATGGAAGTTATTTCTGTATGGGCAGACGGGAATCCGCAGAAGTTTTGGTGGATAAATATACTTTCAAACTATCTTGGATTTGCCCTGACTCCCTGGGTCGCATTCATACTGGGGGCTGCTATTGGTGGGTTTAGGAAATCAAAAGCCTTATTTTATATATTTGTGGCGTACGATGTATTTTTAGCGATCTCCATCCCCTTTGGTTGGATATTCGGTGTAAGTAAAGACAATATATACTTTCGTGGAGAATTATTTGGATTGTACCTTGTAATATATATGTTGGGCATTGTTTATCTGCTTTTTGAAATCATCCATTTGACGAAGAAATATCAGAATAAAAATCGACTATTACCGTATCTGATTTTCTTACTATTAGTCTTTGGTACAACGATACAGGTTATAAATCCAGATGTTCATGTTACCTGGCTTTGTGTCACCCTTCTCTCTAGCATTTACTACATCTACTGTAATGAGCTGTGGCAGCAGGTTGATGGCTTAACGGGCCTTTTAAATCATAAAAGTTATCTGAATACAATATATACTCTTAATAGGGATGCAATGTTGTTGGTTTTTGATATTGATCGTTTTAAAGAAGTAAATGATACCTATGGGCATCAGATGGGAGATAAATGCTTAATCTGCGTTGCAGATTGTATAAAAGAGGTTTATGGTGATTACGGGCTTTGTTTCCGTATTGGCGGTGATGAATTTTCGGTATTGTTATTTCACAATACTGAAAGAATTGAATCTATAAACAGTGCATTTTGTGATAAACTTACAGACTGTCGTAAAGATATAAAAGAATTACCTTTAGTATCAATAGGATATTCAAGATACTATAAAGGTGACAACATTGATGACGTTATCTATAGTGCAGATAAAAAAATGTATCAGTTTAAGAAAAGGCGCAAAAAGGAATGCAGTCAATGATTAAAGCGCAAGTATCAACGGCTCGCTAGGGATGGGGAAAAGTGGGTGTAGTAACCTATACTCTACTAATATTTAGTAGAGCATAGGCTTTGTTTTGTTATACTTTAGGACATATAACAATAATTTGATATGGTGTAGTTTGAGCAGGTATACTTCTTGTAGTTGGTCCGTATACAATGATTAGATTACGATTAGCAGGGTTGTTAGTAAAGAATTGGTCATTTTCTAGTATTATCTGAGTAAATGGTGTAAGGTTTAGTTTTAAAGTACCGTCACTACTTACTAACTGATTATCAAAATAATCTACCTTCACATTTATATCAGGTACAAGTCTTGACATAACAATTGCCTGATATTGCGGTGGGAAAATTAAAGGAACGGGAGCATTTGCATCATAAAATCCTATAACAGTATATCCTATTTTCATTTGTGCATGGTTTACGAAGTAGGTTGCTGGCGTTATTACGAAGTTAACGATATCTCCCTCGCTGTTTTGAACAGTCATTAGTTTATTACATCCTATTAATTCTCCAGTGCTTGTAAAAAAATCGTTAATCATGATAAGAGTGCCTTGGAATGAACGGAAAGTTGTCATCTTTATTCCTCCATATATAAGAATACTTTGCCATATAGTATATGAGACAAACACGTGGGAAGGAACCCCGAAAATGGTATATATATTTGAGAGACGACAAACACTTGGGACGAGACCACATGATACCAGCGAACTATCAGGGGCTTGCCCTTTTTTATTGCGCATAATTATCTATAATTACAGAAAGTTTAAATTCATCAGAGTAACAAATAGGGGACACATTTCGTGCGCTGCTAAGGTGGAATCCAAGTAAGAGAGATTACTTGAAGATCGTTTGCTATACAAATGATGGTCGAGGGTCCACTAGGATTTAGCGTTAACCCTCAGCCTAGTAAAACATAGGAACAGAAATGAATTAATTCATGCAGAAATGGAGGAGTGTTGATTAATCGAGTACATTATCATTACAGGAAAGCCTATACTCCTTAATTTCATCAATTGTTGGATGTTCACCGCACAAGGGGCATTCAGGGTTCTTGTCAACATTGATTATTGTGATATCCCTGTCTAAAGCATCATACATAAGTATTTTATCTTTAAGAGTTACACCTATATCTCCAATCAACTTAATAGCTTCAGCAGCTTGTATAAAGCCCATGATTCCAGGGATAGGCCCAAGAACTCCTGTTTCAGCACAAGATAATCCATTGGTTGAAATATCCGGAGTTAAACATCTATAACAATGCCCTTTATCAGGAACAATAGTCGTATTTGTGCCGTGGAACCTTAGAACCCCTGCTTCAATATCAATTTTTTTTGCAAAGTAACAAGCATCATTAATAAGGTAACGGGTTTGAATATTATCAACGGCTGATATCACAATATCGTAATCATTTACCATATCAGATACTTCTTTGTTAAAATCTATATTATAAGTGTTGATATTGATATAAGGGTTAATTGCATTTAAAAACAATTTAGCTGATTCGACTTTTGGCATCCCTATTCTAGAAGCAGAATGAAGTATCTGTCTGTTAAGGTTGCTGATTTCAACAACATCACTGTCAACCAAACCAATTGTCCCTACACCAGCATATGCAAGTGCAAAGGCTGCAGGTGAGCCTAGACCTCCTGTACCAATTATAAGCACCTTTGATTTAGACAATTTTTCGTTTATATCATTATAATCGATATCTATCCTCTCATCTTTATTATCCCTAATATACATGTCTATCTTATCTAGCCTAATATTATTCACTTCCATTGTAAGGATATCAAAATATAGCAAGTCATTTAGTACATCATCTAATTTTAAACATAATTTTATTCCCTCAACAACACATATAGTTCCCAAAATAAAATCCGTAATTAATTTTCCATAGGAATTATGTTTAATATCGTTTTTCTTTGTTTTATTGAATTTTTGAAACATTGAAATAAATTGATTATATATCTTTTCTTCATCAAATGATTGAAAAAAGCCTTTCCACTCAGTTGTAATTGCGACAACAGTTGGAATAAAAGCCTTATCTTTCATGATACTAATTTTTTCACTGAAGAAGTCATCAGAGCCTAATATTATCTTAAAATTTGCTTCTTCTACTAAGTGTTCTGAATCAATAAGACAAATTTCGATGTCATTGTTTAAATCATGAATATTTTCCAATAAATCATCAAAATTATTTTCATCATCTAGAGAACAATATATTTTACCTATTCCTGAGGCAGCCAAATAATAAATCATTGGAGACAATTCCTTCATTGATTCTCCATATACAAGTACAATTGATTCTAAAAGTTTTTTTTGTCCAGGACCACTTATTTCAGGCATAATGATATGTCTTAAATATCTGCTGATTTGTTCCTTAGCTAATATCATTACATCACCCCTTTGACTTATAATTGACTATAGCATTATGAAGTGCATCTGCAGCAGTGTTAGAGCATTTTAACTTCTCCGGTGGAAGGCCTCCTAATGCATTTGCAACATCCTCATTTGTAATAAGTAAAGCTTCATTTAATGTTGTCCCCTTTGCAATTACCGTAATCATGCTACTTGCTGCAATTGCTGCTCCACATCCGAAAGTCTTAAACTTTATGTCTGTTAATACATTATTAATAACTTTAATATAAATAGTAATATTATCACCATCTGATGCGTTTACTACTTTGCCGATTCCGTCAGCATTAGATATTTCCCCTGTGTTTCTGGGATTTGAAAAATGGTCTAGAACAATGTCATTATACATTTTGATAAGCACCCCATTATTTAGTTATTATAGTATCATTTATGTATGAACTCCTAATTGTTTTGTTTAATTCATAGTAATTATGATTCCGTACCTATACGTCCATACTAGCCATTCGGTTCAAACTATTGCCAGCAGTCTGAGTATTGTATTTAAATATAATACCTTTTTAGATTCTTAGGCATAATGTCCGTAATCCTATCAGTTAGTTCATCTGCATATATGGCCTCTAGCCTAGAAAGCATCCAATATGATTAAGAATATTATTAACAAAATTATATCAAAGTTTCCTAGAAAAGCAACAAATTTTGAGGTAGATATTTGCGAAATGAGGTAAATTTAACTGTAAATATCTAGGATACTTATAGTTAGAGAATTTTTTATCTTATGAAATCACTTCTGGCATGCTTAAGGAGATGTTCATTTCATGTATAGTAAGAAAAAATTAGATATTGCAATAAACAGAGAGGTATGTGCAAAATAAATTTATGCATAGAGCCTCTCATAGGTTAGATCTAGACTTTAAAAGGAAATAAAATTGAATAGTATTAATATGGAAAATGTAGGGTTTACTGAAGAATTTGCACAGGAATTTAAAATAAAATCGATTTCTGAATAATACGGTATTTCTTAGATTCTATCCTAAAGAATTATCCCTCTATAAAATCAATCAATTCTTTATTAAATTCATATTTCTGATCATAAAATGACCCATGCCCACTATAATAAAACGGTATGAGCTTAGAATTTCGTATCCCTTGATTTTGTATTTCCCCTAGTTGGAATGGAACAACTTTATCATGAATTCCATGAATGATTAGTGTTGGCACATCTATAGTTTTTAAGTCACCAAATAGTTCTTCACGTAACCAGGTATTTGCAATAGCAGCTGTTGACCATCCTGTTGCCTGTAAACCTAATTGTAAGAACCAATAAGAAAATGGCGTAGTTATGTATTTAAAGAAAAAAATATCTCCAAAATCACTCAGCATTTTTGGTCGATCTGTATACGTTCCCTCAATGATGTTGGTCACTACTTCTCGATCAATCCCATATGGGAAATTAGGACGTTTAATAAGGCTAGGAGCTGCTGCTGCAAAAAGAGCGAGCTTAGATACTCCATATCCATTATGCCTAACCATATATCTAATAGCTATTGCTCCACCAGTTGAATGACCTGCTAAAACAAAATTACTTAATTTCAGATTCTCAACTACTTCTCTAACATCATCAGCTAACCGATTGTAATCGTACCCTGTCCACGGTTTATCTGATTTACCAAATCCTCTTTGATCTATACCAATACACCTGTATCCACCTTTAGGAAGGTGATCAAATTGATATTCAAATAATTCATGACTTCCAGGCCAACCATGTAGAAATACAATTGTTTTATTACCTTTTGGATTTAGATCTTCTACATAAAGCTTTATATTTGATTCTACGGTAATATAATATCCCATCAAAATCCCTCCACAAATAATTATATTGATAATCTATTCACCTAAGCAGGAGCTTATGATTAAATATAGGTAGACCATATAGCAAAATGATTATAAAAATGTTGTAATATATTGTTGGATATATGATAAGATGAAATAATAAAAAATTCACAGATGTGCCCTATGGGATATATGTGAATCTATAACAAAAAATTGCGAATACATAAAAGGAGAGGAAACAAATGAAGAAATCATTTATAGTATTATTAATTTGCATCATGGGGTTTTCTATGTTTGCATGCTCTACAGATAAAGTTGCCCCTGGTGATGAGGGGGAGGGTGAACAAGTAAATGAGGTTGAGGATTCAAAAGAACCTGTGAGGGTCGCTTCTCTTAAGGGACCTACATCTATGGGCCTAGTAAAATTAATAAATGACGAAGAAGAAAAGGAAAACAGTTCTTATGAATTTAATATTGTGACAATGGCTGATGAAATCGTTACAGGTATCTCAACTGGCGAAATTGACATTGCAGCATTACCAGCAAATTTAGCTTCTGTTTTGTATAATAAAACAGGAGGGCAAATAAAGGTGGCTGCAGTTAATACACTAGGTGTTTTGTATATTGTGGAAAATGGTGAGACTGTCACTGATTTTGAGGATTTAAAAGAAAAGACCATAATCACAACAGGAAAAGGTCAAGCACCAGAGCTTGTTTTAAACTACCTCTTAACGCAAAATGGACTTGTTCCGAATAAAGACGTAACCATTGAGTTTAAATCTGAGTCCACTGAAGTTGCTACAATCTTATCCAGTGAAGAAAATGTAGTAGCTGTGTTGCCAGAACCTTTTATTACATCAGCAAAGATGAACAATGACCGTATTCGAACGGTGTTTGATATGACAGAAGAATGGAGTAAATTGCAAGATGAAGACGGTAGCTCTCTCGTAACTGGTGTGCTTGTGGTTAGAGATGAGTTTCTCAAAGACAATAAGGAGCAGTTTGATGAATTTTTGACTCAATATGAAAAGTCAATAGCATTTACCAATAACAATATAGATGAGGCTGCAGCATTAATCGACAAATATGGAATTATAAAAGAAGGTGTAGCAAAAACTGCAATACCTAAATGCAATATTTCTTATGTCGATGGTTCTAAATTGGTACAAAGTCTAGGAGGATATCTAGATATACTTCATGAAGCAAATCCTCAATCCATAGGAGGAAAATTACCTGACGAGGAATTTTATTATGCAAAAGAATAAAGTTATAATGTATACCATCCCAATTGTATTTTGGGGTGGTATATGGTATTTTGTATGTGCAATAATCAATAATCCACTGCTGTTACCAAGCCCCCTTGCCGTATTTACATCGCTCATTCAGCTCATCTATGACAAAGTTTTTTGGTTGAATGTGAGTAATTCATTAATGCGAATTGTGCTGGGATTTGTCCTTGGTGTAGCACTTGGTATGATCTTTGCTGTTCTTTCTCATATGAGCAAACTGTTTCGACTTATCATTAATCCCTTGATAAGTGTTATCAAAGCCACACCTATGGCCTCTATAATCATCCTCCTCTTAGTTTGGATTACTTCGAAAAACCTTTCTGTAGTTTTAGTTCTTTTAGTCGTACTACCTAATATTTACAGCAATACTTTAAAAGGTCTTCAACAGGTAGATCCTAAACTGTTAGAGATGGCATTTGTCTTTAAGATGAATAAGCGAAATAGAATTAGATACATCTATTTACCAAAGGTTATGGAATTTTTGCTTCCAGCAGTAAGCTTTAGTTTAGGATTTTCATGGAAATCTGGTATTTCTGGAGAAGTGCTTGCACAACCTGTCAATACGATTGGGGAGGCCTTGTACTATTCAAAAGTCTATTTGAACACGCCAGCTCTATTTGCCTATACTCTATTTATCGTAGGTATTAGTATCGTTATGGAAAAAGTAATTATTCGCTTCATAAAAGGCTTTGAGAAAGGAGTTTCTTATGAAAGTAGAAATTGAGGTATCTAATCTATATAAAACTTATGGAGAAATCGTCGTCTTTAATCATTATAACTGTACCTTCTATTCTCAAAAATATAATTGTATAACTGGTCCATCAGGTATGGGCAAGACGACACTATTACGGATGCTTATGGGTCTAGAAGGCTACGATAGGGGGGAGATTACAGGAATAGAAGGAAAGAGATTTTCATGTGTATTTCAAGAAAACAGACTCCTAGAAAACTTTACTGGATTAGAAAATATAAACATGGTATTAGGTAATAAAAGAGAAGAGAAAGAAATACTAAAGGAATTTGAAAATGTAGGATTGTATAATAGTAGGCACCTTCCCGTGTATACATACAGCGGTGGAATGAAGAGGCGCCTTGCCATAGTTAGAGCCATCTTAGCGGATTACGATATCATTGTCTTAGATGAACCATTTAAGGAGTTAGATGAGAAAACCTATCTAAAGTGTCTAGATTATTTTGAAGAAAAGACAAAAGGCAAAACGGTCATTTTATCTACCCACAACCTATATGAAATGGAGCGCTTTGGAGATCATAAAATTGACATAGAAAGTAATATAATTCAATAAAAAACTATCTCTAAGTATTGCTGGCTTAGGGACAGTTTTTTCATATAGCTTCTCGCTAAAAGTTTTAGAGATTCACAAGGGACTTGACATTTTGATATGCTCCCTGTAAGACTTAATTTTGTTTGTGCTCACTTTCATGTAATATGAAAGATATAATATACAAGAAGATATGTCAGATAAAATCTGTGAGAAATTATTAGCCTTCTGTAAATCCTAGATTGTTAAGTATTATGATATAATAATTTTATAAGCAATGAAAGGAGATGTTCATTTTATGTATAGCAAGAAAAACTTGGATATTGTAACAAGCGGGGAGGTATGTGCAAAATAAATTCGTGCATAGAGCCTCCCATAGGTTAGATTTAAACTTTAGGAGGAAATAAAATTGAATAAAATTAATATGGAAAATATAGGACTTACTGAAAAATTTGTACAGGATTCTAAAATATATAAAGATCTTTATATTGGCCGAGTTTCATCACAATATAAAAATGTGTTTAAAGTGATTACGAAAAATGGTGAAATTGTCGCTGAGATCTCAGGTAAATTTCATTATAATGTTAAAGAGCATTCGGAATACCCTAGCGTTGGGGATTTTGTTATGATTGATAGAACAGATAATTTACAAGGAAACGGGATTATTCATCACATACTTCCACGAAAAAGTGCTTTTATACGTAAAACTGCAGGTTCTAAGGAAGATATTCAGGTTGTGGCTACGAATATTGATACTGTATTAATTTGTATGTCACTAAACAATGATTTTAATCTTCGTAGGCTAGAGCGTTACCTTGCTATTGCTTGGGATAGCGGGGCAACACCAGTTATTGTGCTCACAAAATCAGATTTATGTAAGGAAGTAGACATTAGACTTAACGAAATATATTCTATTGCAATAGGTGTAGATGTGCTTGTTACAACAAGTACATCTGATGAAGGGTACCAATCATTAAAAAAATATCTTTCTAGTGGTAAGACCGTTGCATTTATTGGATCATCTGGAGTTGGAAAATCCACTTTAATCAATTGTCTTCTTGGTGAAAGCATACTAGGCACAAATGGGATAAGAAATGATGATAAGGGTAGACATACGACTACAAGGCGTGAACTAATGGTGTTGCCGAATTTGGGGGTTGTTATTGACACTCCTGGCATGAGGGAACTTGGAATTATTAGTGCGGATTTAACAAAATCCTTTTCTGATATTGATAAGCTTGCTTCTGAATGTAGATTTAACGACTGTACCCATAAAAATGAGCCTAATTGTGCAGTGCAAGAAGCAGTTAAAAATGGTACTTTGTCAGCTGAAAGATTAGAAAGCTATTGGAAACTTCAAAAGGAAACGAGATATGAAGGCTTGAATTCTAAAATGATTGAAAAAGAAAAAGTGAATGAAATGTTTAGTGGTATGGGTGGAATGAAAAACGCCAGGAAATTTATCAAAGAACAGAACAGAAAGAAAAGAAGATAAAGTTTTTGGGACTATTAACCTCAAAAATACCGAAAGTACACGAATCTATAGCATCAATTATAAGTTAATTCACTTTCTCGACATACAATAGGGAACATATTCGTGCTTTATAAATAATGTTTTAAAAGAGATAGCAGTATACTTTTCAAGAGAGCCACTATGTTCCTTTTATAGAGCCATGATGTTAGTCTGAGAGCCCTCACTATTAAAGTGGAGCTCTCTAGCTGTTTTTTATGATCCATTTTACTAGTTGTTCATGCGATAAGGGACACATTTTAAGAATTTATTATAAGGGAGAATGTATTATGACCGAACATCGAATTTATACAACAAGTTTTGCAAAAGTTTATCCTCTTTATGTTACCAAGGCGGAGAAAAAAGGACATAGAAAAGCCGAAGTCGATGAAATCATCCGCTGGTTGACAGGGTACAGTCAGGAAGAATTAGATGCGCATTTAGAAAAAGAGACAGACTTTGAGACTTTTTTTTCAGAAGCCCCCCAACTGAATCCCTCCCGGTCTCTGATTAAAGGTGTGATCTGCGGTGTCCGAGTAGAAGATATTGAAGAGCCGATTATGCAGGAAATTCGTTATTTGGATAAGTTAATCGATGAATTAGCAAAGGGTAAAAAGATGGAAAAGATTTTGCGGAAATAAAGTAAAGGTAGAATATTTAAGGATTCAGTTTACAATAGGGAAGAAAAGATAATGTTTCCTTATATGATTGTAGGGGATAACTATGATAAGATAAAATAATAAAAAAATGAGATGTGTTCCTTATGGGACAAAAAGGTTTGTGATTTAATGATTTATTTAGAATATTTTCAATTCCCAGATGATGGTACTGAGTTTGATTTTCTCATGCAAGAAAAGAGAACTTGCTATGATTCTTATTATCCATTTAAAGTTTTATCTAGGAAAGAATTCCAACGGGTTGACTTCGAGCCTATAACCATTTTATATGGAGGTAATGGTTCGGGAAAGACGACAGCTTTAAATATTATAGCCGAAAAACTAAAAATCTTAAGAGAATCTCCTTTTAATAAATCAAATTTCTTTGATGATTATCTCAACCTATGCGAGATTAGTATCATTGAAGATGTGCCTGGTGCAAGTAGAATTATTACAAGTGATGATGTTTTTGATTATATGCTCAGCATCCGTATGATTAATGAGGAAATTGATAACAAGAGGGAAGAAATATTCCAGGATTATCTGGATACAAAATATTCGGATTTTAAGATGACTTCTCTAGAAGATTACGAAGAACTGAAAAAAGTCAACCAAACACGTCGAAGAACACAGTCAAAATATGTACGCCACAAGCTTATGGATAACATTCGTGAACTTTCTAATGGTGAAAGTGCCTTTTTATATTTTACAGAGAAAATCTCAGAGAATAATTTGTATCTATTAGATGAACCGGAAAATAGTCTTTCTCCAGAAAATCAACTTAAATTAGTCAAATATATTGGAGAGGCCGCACGATATTTTGACTGCCAGTTTATCATTTCAACTCATTCCCCTTTTCTGCTAGCAATAGAAAGGGCTAAAATATACGACTTAGATGAGAGTCCAGTGACAGTTAGGCCCTGGCATGAATTGGAGAATATTCGCATTTATTATGATTTTTTTCAAAAGCATAAAGATAAATTTGAGAAGAAATAAACACGATATGTTTTAGCTCAAGTTTTTTGTCGATGCTATGTTTACTGCCCCAAAAATGTATTTCTATACTTAACTATTGTTAATTAACCTTAGAACAGGTAAGATATAAAAGCAAAATACTGCATGATGAATTGTGAACGAATCGGAAAGGTGATTAAATGAGCATATTAACAGTAAATAACTTGAATCACAGCTATGGTGGCAGAGAAATTTTAAAAGATGTATCCTTTAGACTTTTAAAAGGGGAGCATGTAGGTTTAATAGGAGCAAACGGCGAAGGTAAATCCTCCTTTATGAACATAATAACAGGTAAGCTTGAACCTGATGAGGGCCAGATAGAATGGGCAAAGAGAGTTAGAGTTGGATACTTAGACCAACATGCTGTTCTTGAAAAGGGTATGAGCATCAGAGATGCCCTTAGAGGTGCTTTTAAGTATCTATTCGACATGGAGCAGGAAATGCAGGATTTATATATGAAGATGGGCGAGGTATCTGAGGATGAATTAGCTGCTATAATGGAAGAGGTAGGAACCATTCAGGATATCCTAGAGCATAATGACTTCTATATTGTTGACTCAAAGGTAGAAGAAACAGCTAGAGGACTGGGACTGGATGACATAGGATTAGAAAAAGATGTAGACGACTTAAGTGGTGGTCAGAGAACTAAAGTCCTTTTAGCAAAGCTACTTTTAGAAAAACCGGATATCCTTATGTTGGACGAGCCCACCAACTTTTTAGATGAGCAACATATCGTATGGCTTAAGAGATATCTTCAGGAGTATGAAAATGCCTTTTTACTTATATCTCATGATATTCTATTCTTAAATAGCGTAGTAAACCTTATATATCATATAGAGGGTAAAGAAGTAACCCGCTATGTAGGAAATTATAACGATTTTGAAAGAGTTTATGAAGCTAGAAAATCTCAGCTAGAAGCAGCATATAAAAGACAACAACAGGAGATTACAAAGCTTGAGGATTTTGTTGCTAGAAATAAAGCTAGGGTTGCAACAAGAAACATGGCTATGTCCAGACAGAAGAAGTTGGATAAGATGGATATTATAGAGTTGGCAAGGGAGAAACCAAAGCCGGAGTTTAAATTTAAGGAAGGAAGAACTGCAGGAAAGCTTATATTTGAAACTAGAGATTTAGTCATTGGATATGATTCTCCACTGTCTAAACCATTAAATCTTACAATGGAAAGAGGCCAAAAAATCGCCATAGTAGGGGCAAATGGTATTGGTAAGACTACTTTTATAAAATCTATATTAGGGCAAATAAAGCCTTGTAAAGGTGAAGTAGAATTGGGAGATACTTTGGAAATTGGATACTTCGAGCAGGAGATCAAGGGAAAGAATCATAGGACGTGTATAGAGGAGATATGGCAAGAGTTTCCTAGCTGGAACCAGCATGAAATAAGGTCAGCGCTTGCTAAATGCGGACTAACTACTGACCATATTGAGTCTAAGGTGATGGTGTTAAGTGGTGGGGAGCAAGCCAAGGTAAGACTTTGTAAGATATTAAATAGAGAGACGAATATATTACTTCTAGATGAGCCTACAAACCATCTAGATGTAGATGCAAAAGAGGAATTAAAAAGAGCTTTAAAGGACTATAAAGGCGGGATACTACTAATATCTCACGAACCGGAATTCTACCATGATGTAGCTACTGAAATCTGGAATCTTGAGCAGTACACAACAAAGCTTTAAAATCTAGCAAAATGTTAAACAATTAGCTGCATTTTGCAGTATTTACAATGTCTAAAATGGCTATTAATTTAATTTTGGCGAGTTGGTAACACATTTTTGATAAAAACTTCACTTATTTGTGTTATGATTAAAATAACAGAATTATTCAATAGAGAAAAAAGAAAAGGGGAACAACAAAATGAAAAAGTATCGATGCACTATTTGTGGCTATATTCACGAAGGAGAATTAACTGAGGATTTCAAGTGTCCAAGATGTAAGCAACCTGCATCTGCATTTGAATTAGTTGAAGAAAAGAAAGAATCAGTAAATAAGTATGCTGGTACAAAGACTGAAAAAAACCTTATGGAAGCTTTTTCAGGGGAGAGTCAAGCAAGAAATAAATATACATTTTTCGCACAAATAGCGCAAAGAGAAGGTTATGATCAAATCGCAGAAATCTTCCTATCAACAGCAAGAAATGAACAGGAACATGCTAGAATTTGGTTTGAAGAGCTAGGGAAATTAAGTATTACTCCTGAAAATCTTTTCCAAGCAGCAGAAGGCGAAAACTATGAATGGACAGATATGTATGCTCGTTTTGCTAAGGATGCAGAAGAAGAAGGTTTTCACGATTTAGCAGAACGATTCCGAAAAGTTGGAGGCGTAGAAAAGACACATGAAGAGAGATACCGTACATTACAAGATAATGTAGAAACCAAACACGTATTTGCAAAAGAAGAAGAAACCGTATGGGAATGTCGTATTTGTGGTTACCAAGTGACTGGGAAAGAAGCTCCTGAAGTATGTCCAGTATGTAAATACGCTCAAGCCTTCTTTCAAGTTCACGGAGAGAATTATTAATAGAGACTGATAAATACATATTTCAATGATCTGCTACTTAAATAAATCCTCCCACTATTTTTGCAAGATAGTGGGAGGATTTTTATATATGGCGCTATATCTTATTTTTAATGCATTAATCATTAATCTTTTACTTTCGCTAGAAGGTAGAAGTGTCTGCCTTATCCATAATATTATACTCAATGATCTTTTCAATGAGTGAAAAATCTACTAGCATTTCCCATGGGATGCGCACGAGCTCCTTGCTATGATTGTATCCTGATTTGACTATTTCTTCGGAAAAGCGAAGGATTTCAACTCTTTCAGGGGCAAACGCTATATGATGTTTTGCCACGCTAAAGCCAATAATATATGTACCGTGCAGGGCATTTGGGTATTTGGCGACGGTGACAAATTACTCCAAATTTTAGGAGATAAAGGTTACCGTCCCTATATGCCCTCCCTATATGCCCTCCCCGGAGAATAGCTACCAACTAGTTGTTTTATATGAGATTTGCTGTATCACCGTCATCTTCTCCTTTTATACCTGCCAGAAGAATTCGAAAATGCCGCAAGGCTAGATCCTTCAAATTGACCTCTGGGTAGCGGACGCACCATTCATAAACCACGCCCCGATAAGCCATGACAAAGTGCTTTGCCGTTTCATCTGCGGATAAATCTGAATGGAATCTGCGCTGAGAAATCCCGCTGTCGATGATCTTAAAAAACATTTTATAAAGTTCTCTGCCATAGTTAATCGCGGCGCTATCAGAGATATCCTTCCCGATTTGTATCCTGTATAGAATTTTCATATTTTCATAACCTATACTTTCAGTAATCACATCCGCGATCTTTCCAACGAGGGAAAGGAACACCTCACGTGGCAGCATATCGGTAGGAAGGGATTCGAGATAGGTTTTATAATCTGTATCTACCTTTTTTACATAGTCGTTAATTAACATGACGATTAGTGCATCCTTGGATTCAAAATGGACGTAAAAGCTGCCTTTTGCCACTCCTGCTTGTTTAACGATATCGTCCACGTTGACATTCTCAATACCGTGTTTATTGAAGAGCTGTTCAGCGCTTGTATATATTTTGTTCTTTGTCTGAACTGCTTTTTCTTTTCTGCTGATTCTGTTTTTTTGTTGCACTAAAAAATCCCTCCTTTATTGACATCGTGTGCAAAGAAATAGTATAATGACCATAGTCATTGAACTAGGTCATTGGCTATATTTATTATAAAACAAGAGTTTTTTTTTTGCAAGGAGATGCCTTCATTTTGATGGCAATAAAAATCAACAAAAAATTGGAGGAAAAGAGTATGAAAAAATGTTTGTATCGGACAATAAGCTTAAGTTTAGCCATAGTTTTTCTTTGTTTCAATTTTTCTGCATGCACTCGAGCAGGTACGAGTACATCTGAAAATAGTGGTGTACTTAGCACTACATTCTCGGATAACGAAATAGAACTTGGTGAAGTCCCTATCAATAACCTCAACGAGGAAGATGACAGTGTTTTACAGGGGTTAAATAAGAACTATAATCTGTATGGTTATGATGTACTTAATTCTTCATACATCAACGCAAGAGAAGTAAAAAGTAAGGCTATACTGGATGAAGCGAAATATGATGCATCAAAATATAAAGAAATAAGTGATGATTTGAAGGGCTCCGATATCGATGATTATTATGTTGAAAAAATGAGCAATATTTATTCGCAAATAAATGCTTCGTCAGACGTTAGTTATAAAAATGCAGCTTTTTCTGGAAATATTAGAACTGAGTATGGTACGAGCAAACAAACTTCTAGCAATCAAATTTTTATGACCTGGATGGAGAAACATATTATATCAGGAGTAGAATTCACAGGAACCACTGAGGACTTAACCCAAATGCTCTCAAAGGGATTTCTTGATGATGTGAAAAAAGTCGATGAAAATGCCATGGCTGTCTCTAATCTTTTTAAGGAATATGGTACACACTTAATTGTCGAATACTACATAGGTGGGAGAGTAAGGCTTAATTTCGCATATACGAATGAAAATAACATGAAAGAGAGCGAAATCAAAACCAAAGCAAAAGCGACCTATAATGCTGTTACCACAGAGGTAGATGCAAGCAAAAAGGAATCATTGGAAGAATTTGCATCAGTCGCCAATATGCGTTTCCAAAGCTTTGGGGGTAATCACATTACAGGTATGTCTGTAAAGGAGATTTCAAGTCAAATGAAAGACTGGACAAAATCCATTGCAGAAAATCAAACGATCTGTGGCATAGGTGATTTTGAACGATCGCTTATACCTATTTGGGAACTTCTTGATGATACAGAATACAAATCAGCACAACTGAAAATAGAGAAAGAATTTGTAGAGCAATCCAAAAGAAAATCATTATTTTTAGGGGAACTGGATTTTCTTGATGATAAAAACGATTATATTTCGGATATCATCGTGGTTGATGCCAGTACGGAAAGTGCAGCGAAGGCTTTGGTACCAAAGGACTATAAATTTGTGTGCGTTAATTTTGACGGTGATGAAATTTTGGATGCTAATAAAGGGAGAAAACATTACATATTTATTGCATACAAAACGACAAAATCAAAAAACGGTGCTATCACAGATATTATAGTGGATCTCGGTAAAAATAGAACCCATGAAGGGTATACCAAGATTGAGCAAGATTTAAATAAAAATGTGGGCGGAGAGCATGTGTATCTGTACTATAAAAATGCAACACTTGATGAAGCAATAAATCCTGAAACGAAATTTATCCGTGAAATCAGAGGACAATATAATAAAATTAATTCGTTGCCAGCAGCTTGGAGCCAGCCTAGTATTACAAAGGATTTAAACTCAGGAGCTGGTGGAAAATATATTTACCTTATGGTGAGGAAAAGTTGAATGGGGCAGTACCTATATATATGGGACCGTTCTGTTTGAATCACTTTATTACTGATTTAGAGACTGAAGCAATCACTACTGGGAGGATTTTTGCCTGCCAGAAACTACTCAGCTAATGCATATTGTCTATATCTAGTATATCTGTATACTCTCCCTTTTCACTTAAGTAAAAGGATTTGCTGTTTTTCTAGAAATCATAAATGGACATGGTAAGCCTCCTTTAGTATTGTTAGTAAACACATATTTACCATATATAAAGGGCTCACATATTTTAGAGGAAATTTATAAAAATATTGTAATTTGTTATTGAATATATGATAAGATAAAATAGTAAAAATGGATTAAATGTTCCTCTTTTCCATGTAGGACGTAGAGTTTTTTAATAATATTATATATTTTTATGATAAAATTCAGCAGTATTATTTGTGTTGCTTCAAAGATAAAAAAATTGCGTTTTGAAAGCATCTGAACTTGAGGAACTCCTCAAGTCGATGTTTGGAGGTAAAATCATGTCTCACAATCAAAATATTATGTTACAAAGAAAATGGTTTAAGAGAGTTGGCATTTTTCTCGGATTTATCATTGTATTATGGGCGATATGGCAAATTTGGTTAGATCCTTACCGTGGAACAGTAAAGATATTAGAATCATCAGAAAGTCTTGACGCTCTTCTGACTTCCGAGGAGGCAATTAAGGATATGGATTTTATCGTTAAAGGCTTATTAGAGAGACATCCCGCCTGTATAAAAGGATTGCCAAAAGCAGTACAAGATACATATGAACAAGAGCGTGTGATTATTAGTAAGTCAGATAGGGTATCCGTATTATCATTGTGGCAGAGCTCTGCACGAATTCTTTCTGCTCTAGAGGATGGACATACGGCGGTTAAAGCCTATTATAAAGATGTATCCTATTTACCATTTTCCTTTTCATTATATGATAATGATCTAATTTGTTTAGGAGGGGAATATAGTGGGTACATCATTTCAGAAATAGGTGGCGTTCAGGTCTCCGAGCTTAATGAGCGATTCCTAGAACAGTTTTCATATGAACTTGAAGCTTACGCCCGATACTCTTTTGCAAAAAACATTAATCGCAGTGATTGCCTAGAATTTGTTGGCGTTAAGACTGCACAGGACGTGGAAATTCTTATGAATCAAGTAGATGGTGAGGGCGTCATTCGAAAAACCTTTCCTCTTAAGTCTGGCAACTTAGATAGAATGGAGATCGATGAACCCTTTGTCGATTTTAAGATAGACAAAGGGAATAATGTGGGTATCTTTACCTTACGCCAGTGTATTTATGATGAGAAGTATAGAAGCACGTTGAAAAGCTTCTTTGAATCCGTAGGAAAGAACGGTATACAAAATATCATTGTAGATTTAAGAGGAAACCCTGGGGGAAACTCAATGGTCGGCAATGAGTTCCTTCGCTATCTTCCAGTAAAGGAATACAAGACAGGTAACACGGATGTGCGCTTTGGACCTATAATATGGCATAATAAGCCTCAATTAGTTGAGAATCAACAAACAGAACCAACATTCCATGGGAATGTGTATGCTCTAACCAGCACGGACTCCTTTAGTTCAGCAGTGGATTTTGCAACACTTCTTTCAGATAATGATTTTGGTACAGTAGTAGGGCAAATACCAGGAAATATGCCTTCATCTTATGGTGATATCTTGATTTTTCAAACACCACATGCAAGGCTCGCATTTACTATATCCTATAAGTATTTTGTACGGCCAGATGCTGAAAAATCTGAATTACCACTTATCCCTAATATAGAAACTTCTGATGACGCACTAGAGACAACAATTGAGATGATTCGGCACAACTCATAATTATAGTGAACATTTGAAGTGGTTTCAAGTGAAAAAATGTGACTGAGATATGGAGTGAATATTAGCTATTATAGATATCAATCTAGCCGCATTCACTATAGATAAATACTGGTATGTAAAAGGACGAGACTTTTTATAAAAAAGTTTTGTCCTTTTGTTTTACATCTTCATTTCTTTGTGATCGAAGGCAAATTGCTTAAATTATTACCTTCAATTTCATCTGGAAGGGATTTCAAATATTCGTTTCCCTTTCTTGTTGCAATACCAACTCCCCGTATACCACCTTGTTTTGCAAGTTTGATACTTTCGTCTTTGTCTAGAACCTGCCCATCAGATAATTTGTAACCAACAACACGTCCTTCTTCCTTTACTAATGCAACTATTTGTTTTGCATCAGCATTAGGGTTTGGGATATCCTTGAGGGCCATCATGGGTAGCTTTGATAAGTTATTATTATCCATCTATTATTTCCTCCAATTCACTCAGTAACTTTAGCAAACTCAAAATGTTAAGAAATAGTTTAGGGGGTATGTGATTTGGAACCTTTGGATACATTCAGATTCTCCTTTTCGAATAAAGTAAAATTTTAGACATTGCGTCTAATCTGTATTATATGCAATAATTGTTTTGTTTATTTGGATCGAATAAGATGTTTAGCTCTAAAGATAATGGGTATATAAGAAATACAAGGATAGGAAAAGGTTATGGTTTTTATCTATAAGCAAACGATATAGGGAAATGATTAATAAGAAATATACTGACTTCCTAATGATATTTGAGTCAACTTTATACCAGGTATTTATCTGATAATATAGATTGGCAATAAAGGATGACGACAAAACTATCTAGAAATTAGATTTTAATCAAGTCCCCCTAAGAGTAACCCTATATGAAAAGCTTATAAGAAAATCATCCTTAGACTACCTAGACCTTGTAAATACTAGCCATAGGAAAGGAAATTTACATGACTAGTGAGTATGAGATATAAGGGATGTATTACGAAGTATATGTAATCATCCCTTATGTCTTTTTTGAATGAATCCACCAGAACTACTTGTTGTGAAGTAAAATAATATGAAAAATTAAACGGAGGTTATACAAGAATATATACCAGTATAGGATTGATGAATATGAAAATTTTCCAAGTGTTTTATAGTAATAAAAAAGAAGCGCAAAAAGAACCAATGGAAAGATAAATAAAAAACCTTCTTTCCTTTTTTAAGATTGAAAAAATTTGAAAGAGCTACATTATCTAAAGATTTGCTGAAAATCAACAAAAAGGATGTGGCCGTTGATTGGGATTTTATAATTAAATATTATGGTATGCCTAAAAGAGATTCAATATTTAGCAATCTTAAGAAAATTTTTAGAATTTCATTCACCTTTTCTTTACATCTATGATTTATAATGAATTCAGCGGACAGATGATGATACTACCGTATCTTATGTAAATCTGTTTTATACACTGTAGAATGTTGCTGGCTGAATAGAGGATTATATTAATTGAATAAACGTAAATAAAGTTTATAATAAATAGATAGAAGATCATTATTTAAGAATGTAGTATTACTAAAAATATACAGATAAATGACACTTAAGGGGGACCATTATGACCACATATAATATATATGTAGTATTAACAAGAACAAACACAATGATATCAAGACTTATACAAGGCATAAAGCACGACCAATACACTCATGCATCTATTTCCTTAGATAAGGAATTACGTCATATGTATAGCTTTGGGAGGAAGTATACATATAATCCTTTTATAGGGAGATTTCGAAAAGAAGATATCAATGAAGGTGTATTTAAATTATGTGATACCTTGCCAGGTGCTATTGTAGAGCTAGAAGTATCACAGCAGCAGTACGAAAGAACCAAAGCGATACTTGATATATTTATTACCAATACATATTTGTACAAATATAATTATATGGGTCTTATACATAGTTTTCTAAACAAACCAGCTCTCAGCGAAAATCGTTTTTTATGTTCTGAGTTTGTATATCATATTTTGGCGGAAAGCAATATTTTAGATCTAAACATCTCTAGAAACTTAGTTCGCCCGCAAAATTTTCTGTATGTAGGCGGGAAAGTTATCTATGAAGGCGATTTAAAAGTACTGGAATTATCTGAAAAGAATATACATAAAAATACAGTTAGACCCGTTCAACTAAGTACCCAATAGGAATGAAGATAGATACTTGTTTAATTCCACAAGAAACAAACTAATGTTTCTTTGTATACAAATACAATTGGAAATTCTGTATAAATCTACAACTCCCCCCCCTTGCTCAAAGAGATATTGTTTGGTAAGCTATAATTAACATTAAATAAGGGGGCAGAGAAATATTGTGATAAAGTGGAAAGATGATTACCTACTTGGTATCGAGGTTATTGATGAACAACATAAGGAATTATTTCGAATAGTCGAAAGCGCCTACGCATTGTTAAAAAATGATTTTTTAACGGACAAATATGATAGGATTATAGCTATTATCGAAGACCTAAAGAATTACGCAGTTTTTCATTTTAAAACAGAAGAGGAATATATGCAGAAAATTGGCTATAGACGTTTTCTATCTCACAAGGTGCAACATGATGATTTTCTTGAAAAGGTTTCTAAAATCGACCTAGAGAGTGTAGATGCTAAACAAGATCAGTACCTCCTAGATATTTTGGAATTTGCATTAAACTGGATTGATAAACATATCCTTCAAACCGATAAAACGATTATATGATTAATTAAGCATAGTTTCAGAATGAATATAAATCATGACCATTAAAGAGCTAGTGGTCATGATTTATTTTTATCTCAATATATAAATGATGCAGTGCATATCTTAATGAGTTTTTTAATTACCTATATTCAATAAATATTTATTGAATATCAATAAGTATTATGTTAAACTCAAGGTATTGTTAATCAGTGAGGTGTGTTTATGAAACGAAGTTCAACAACATTTTTAAAAATAAGTATTTTTCTTATTGGACTACCCATTTTTGTTTTATGTATCTTAGGATTGCCTTGGCTAATCAATAACCCTGTAAACCCATATTACTCCATTATACTTTATCCAATTATTTTTGGTTTATATTTGACAGTGGTTCCCTTTTTTATTGCATTATACCAGGCTATTCAGTTATTAAATTTCATTGATCGGAATAAATCCTTTTCAGATTTATCTGTTCAATCGCTTAAAGTTATTAAGTTCTGTGCGTTCACTATAAGTGGTTTATATGCATTAATGATGCCATTGTTTTATCTATTAGCAGAAGTGGATGATGCACCTGGAATCATTTTAATTGGTATAGTTTTTGTTTTTGCCTCTCTAGTAGGTGCGCTCTTTGCTGCAGTGCTTCAAAAACTTTTAAAAGAAGCTATTGATATAAAAACGGATAACGATTTGACAATTTGAGGTGGAGTATGGTGAAAACTGATATAGCATCAAATATATTGAAAATACTGCTAATTCTATTTGCTTTAGGGGCAATTTTTCTTGGCATTTATGTTTTACCTGTAATGGCAGAAGAAATGGTAGTCATTTATCCTGAACTTAGGTATACAAAACTACCTATTCTTATTATTTGTGAATTATTATTAGGGTTACTGTTAATTGGAATAGGTATTGTAATGTATCTACTCAAAACATTTGATCGTGGTAAGACATTTAGTCTAACATTTACTCGAGGACTAGAGGTGTTAATAGGAATGTGTATCATAGCTTCTATGGGAATATTATTTTTACTAAAGTATATGAATACATTTGGAGGGCCTGGTCCTTTATTATCATTGATAATGATAGGAGTAATTTTTCTAGTATGGATAATTGCAGCAGTGATTATGTTAATTAGAAGTATAGTGAAAAAAGCCATGATTTACAAAGATGATTATGATTTGACAGTATAGGTGATAGGTTATGATAATTGTAAATTTAGACATTATGTTAGCAAAAAGAAAAATGAGTGTTACTGAATTAAGCGAAAGAGTAGGGATTACCATAGCAAATATTTCGATATTGAAAAATGGTAAAGCAAAAGCCATACGATTTAGTACATTAGATGGCATATGCAAAGCCTTAGATTGCCAACCTGGTGATATTCTAGAATATGTAAATGAAGAATAGGAAATATCAATAAAGCAAGATATCCTATGAAAGGAATTGTGGAATTTATTTGATTTTTCTGATAAAATTACAACTGGAGAATACAAATTTAATTATGTATAAAGGGGAGCATGTATACTATGGAAAATAACCTCCATTTAAAAAATTACACCGAGATATTAATAGATGAAGCTATAGAGAAACTCTGGTCTGAAATGGAAGATATATGTAAATGTCAAAGGTGTTATTATGATACCAAGGCAATAGCTTTAAATCACTTACCTTCTAAATATACTGTTACGACAAAAGGAGAAGTTTATACTAAAATCAACAACTTCAGAAATCAGATACAGGTAGATGTAATGAAAGAAGTGATGAAAGCCATCATGACCGTGAGCGAACATTGCTCCCACAATCCGGAAGAAGCGGTTAAATATTGATAAAACGAGACACCTACGACACGAGGAAGAGACCATTAACATCAATCAAAGCAATCTGTAATACGAATTACCAGTTAAATTACTGTAACCGTAAAATATAGTTATAACCACATCATCCTCTATTTGTTTTTAGAGCATAAATATTATCGTTGATTATGCTAATACTATTAATAGTGTTCATAAGAGGAGGAATTTTCATGCAAGGAAATGCAAAAAAGGTTATTAGTGAAAGTATTTCATCATTAGAAACTTGTATCGGTTCATTGCAACAATCGCTAAATGCAGTTCAAAATCAAACCAAAAGACAAAAACTCGAACAAGCAATTGATTCATTAAATTCTGCATGTGAACAATTATCAAAAAGATTTGATGTTCGAAATGGGATAGATTAGAGTACTGAAATATATACGAAGAACACATTGATTAGAACACGAGGAGGTCTTAATGATGCAAATAAATGTAAAACAATCCGTAGAGCAAAGCATGTCTACTATTAAAAAAACGATTCATATACTTGAAACAGCACAAGACTACATGGATAGAACAGATAATAGAAATTGGTCTCAAGAAATTATTAATACATTAAATACGGCAAATCATCAGTTGGAGCAGTATAAGAATTAGTGAAAAGTAGAAAGTAGAAGAATACCTTAAATAGTCTATACTATGGTTATTGCGATCACTATAGTATAGGGAAAACTCAAAAAACATACCTACATCCCTGCAACTTAGAGCTGTAGGTATATTTATTTGTCTAATTACTAGTAGCATTATTATCTGCACTTGTTTTATTTGGATTTTTAGGGAACCAGCCTTTTTTAACCCGTTGTTCTTGTTCGAAAATTTCATGTATGCTCCATAGACAAGTAAAAGCAGTGACACCTATAATAGTTGATAAGATATTATTTTTAGCGTATAGGGAAACTCCAATTAATGCGATCCCAGTTACTAAAAATACAGGCCATATTTTTTTGCCAATATAATATTCTGATTTGATCACGATGGGATGAAAAACTCCAATAATAATAAAAGATATAATGCCAATAATGATTCCTTGAAAATTCACTTGCAATCTACTCCTTTTCCATTCAGTATATTTTGTTATATAAAGCAATATATTCTTATTCTTACCTTATTACCATACAAAATAAACGAAGATTACGAACAAAGTGAAGAAATGCAGATTTTCATAAGAAAATTTTTACGAGGTAATTCTTTAATCATCTAGAAATTCCATAAGTCCTTTGGTATTGATGATTTCAATTTTTTTATATCCTGTGCGGATCCAATTGTCTTTAACGAACTTTCCTAATGTTCTGCTTACGGTAATTCGGCTAACTCCAACAGTATTGCCAATATCATCTTGAGTACACATAATCGTCCCATTTATTCCTTGGCTTCTACTAAGCAAATATTCAGCAATTCTCTTTTCAGCGGACATAAAAGAAATATGGTCGATTTCTCTTGATAGTCTGAGAACTTTTTTTGATAAAAGTTCAATCAGCTTTAGCGCAAGGGAAGGATCTTCTTTGAAAAAATGTTCGATATTTTTTCTTGTAATAGTGATGATCTCACATTCTGTAATTGTTTTAGCTGTAGAAATTCTAGGATATCCATCAAAAAAAGAAGCTTCACCAAATACTTCTCCAGCTTTATAATTGGTCAAGCCTTTCTCAGCGCCTTCTGGCGACATGACAAAGACTTCTACATTTCCCTTTTTTAAAAAGTAAAAATTATCTGCTTTTTCCCCTTGGCGATAAATAAGGCTATTGCTTTTATATAATTTTGCCTCTTTTGTATTAAATGCCTTAAATAATTCTGTAGGCATATCTATTTTGTGACTCACTAAAAATTCATTTTCTCTCAATGATTATCCCTCCACGATTTTATTGGGTCATTAAATGTGATATATTTTCGCTCATTATTTTACAAGAGTGTATCATGCTTTACATTCTTTTGCTATGTTTTTTGATATAATTTCCGTACTAGCAAGTGTCAACGATCTCAACCGTGAAACGGTCGAGGCGATCTGCGGCCTTTGTGGTATAATATGTTTATTACAGAAAATAACTTTCAAGTGATTACTAAAAGACATAACACAAATTTTGATATAGAAAGAGGAGAAAAAATGGGTAAGACTATTGCTGAAAAAATATTTGATGCTCACCGAGTAGCTGAGCCGTTTCCTGATACACATGTATTAAAGCTAGACAGAGTTTTTTGTCATGAAATCACAACACCTATTGCTATTACTGACTTAATGGCGCGGGGCATGGACCGTGTATTTGATCCTACTAAGATCAAAGCGGTCATCGATCATGTTACCCCTGCAAAAGATTCTAAAACAGCAGAGCAAGGCAAGATTTTAAGGGATTGGGCGAGAAGACA
Source organism: Alkalibaculum bacchi (assembly GCF_003317055.1). Lineage (NCBI taxonomy): Bacteria > Bacillati > Bacillota > Clostridia > Eubacteriales > Eubacteriaceae > Alkalibaculum > Alkalibaculum bacchi. Next base: position 26,276 of record NZ_QNRX01000020.1, on the reverse strand, counting down.
TGGCATAAAAGACTTTTTTGATATCGGAAAAAATGGTGTATGCCATGCGATATTCCCAGAAAAAGGATTTGTAAGACCAGGATACACTGTAATCATGGGCGATTCTCATACTTGTACTCATGGCGCTTTTGGTGCCTTTGCAGCAGGTATTGGTACAACAGATCTTGAAGTAGGTATCTTAAAAGGGGTATGTGCTTTTCACTTTCCTAAAACGATTAAGTTTATTCTAAATGGTAAATTAAAGCCAGGTGTATACGCCAAGGATGTCATTTTATTTATCATCAAAGAGTTAACTGTAAATGGCGCTACAAATATGGTCATCGAATTTACTGGTCCTGTGGTGGATGAGATGAGCATGGAATCTAGAATGACTCTTTGTAATATGGCTATCGAAGCAGGTGGAACAAGCGGAATCTGTTATCCAGATAAAACTACGGTAGAATATTTATGGGACTTTATTAAAGATGAATTTGCCTCTAAGGAAGCTGCACTAGAGGAGTATTCAAAATGGACTTCAGATCCAGATGCGGAGTACGAAAAAGTATATGAGTACGATCTTTCCGACTTAGAACCTATGGTAACTTTTGGATACAAGCCAGACCAAGTAAAGAGCGTTAAAGAAATGGAAGGAACAAAAGTAGACCAAATCTACATAGGATCTTGCACCAATGGACGTATTGAAGACTTAAGAATTGCAGCAGAAGTTTTAAAAGGCAAAACAATTAGCGAGGATGTACGTGCTATTGTAAGTCCTGCAACTCCAGCTATTTACTCTCAGGCATTAAAAGAGGGTATTATTGAAATCTTCCAAGATGCAGGTTTCTGTGTGACAAACCCAACTTGTGGAGCTTGTTTAGGTATGAGCAACGGTGTTCTTGCAGAGGGAGAAGTATGTGCATCTACCACAAACCGTAATTTCAATGGTAGAATGGGTAAAGGTGGTATGGTACACCTAATGAGCCCTGCAACAGCTGCAGCAACTGCAATTGAAGGAAAAATAATAAACGCTGATTTATATCAGGCTTAGTAGATGGAGGTAAAAAATGAAGACATTTAGTGGGAGAGTACTATTTTTAGATAGAAGCGATATTAATACAGACGAAATCATACCTGCAAAATACCTTACTGAAATTACAAAAGAAGCTCTAAAACCTTATTTATTGGAGGATTTAGTTCTTCCTGGATTTACAAAAGAAGATACGGAAGACAAAGCTATAATCATCACAAGAGAAAACTTTGGCTGTGGTTCTTCAAGAGAGCATGCACCATGGGCTTTAGAAGTCAATGGAATCAATGTAGTCATTGCAGAAAACTTTGCACGAATCTTTAGACAGAATATGTATAACTGTGGAATGCTAGCCATCGAGCTTCCAAAAGAAAAAATAGACTACCTTTTTAATACTTATGCAGGAAAGAATGTATCTATAGAAGTAGATGTGGATGATGACAAGATTATCATAAACTGTGGTGGAGATATAGAGAATATCAATTTTAAAATCGGTGAATTCGATAAAACCCTAGTCAAAGAAGGCGGCTGGGTAGGATACGCAGACAAGAATTATTAAAATAATTTAATAAGGCCTATGAGCAATTTGTTTATAGGCCTTATTTTACGTTTAACTTTACATAAGCATACCCAACTATAAAGATATTAACAGCAAGAATTTTCTTCTCTTTTCAAAGGAACAACTACCTTCGTCAAAAGTTCACTTGCAGGAACTTCATCTGGTAAATTGTAATAGTACTCATAGAATATGCCCTCTATTTCGTATTCGCTATTATCTACTAGTTCTGTGATTTCCGCGTATAGGTCCTTTAATTTAGTGTGCGATCCTTTATGAATGCAAACTACTGCTTTGCATGCTAGCAACTCTTTACCAAAGATTTCTCCTTTGGAAGGGTATACCTTTTTTACTGGAAAACCCACCTCTATATCCAGGTCATCTCGATTCCAATTATAGTATGCAGTGTATGGAGCATCAGTGGGAAAATCTTTTAACTCATTTAAATAATTCATGATTTCTTTGCACTTATAACTAATAGTTATAGATAAATTCTTTAAAGAGGTCCTCGTCCGAATCGCAAGCACCGCTTGGGTATCTTGTCTTACTAATTCCATAGCGTGCATTTCTCTGCCTCCTTTTTATTTTATTATTTACCCATAAAAATATCATTCAATTATGAGTTTGTATTTATTAGTAATTATAAACCATCATTTAATTATGAAAACATTTAATGGGCAGGAGATCAACACATAAATGTGGAAGCATCTAACCACTTCCAATTCGGTCGCACCTTTTTTAAATGATCTACTAAATCAAACAAGGCAAAGTCTTTTTTCTTGGCTTCAAGCATAATATCCATATCTACATTGTATTCTTTTATTTTCTCAATAAAGGAGATAAAGTCATCTACATTAATAAAGTCAGAGTGCTTTTTATCTAATCCACCTTCTCTAGGACTAGAAAAATGAAATTTTGGTGGTAGGCTTTCTTTGCTCCAAGTTTGGACTATTTGAGGAAACAGTTCTTCAATAGGTGTACCGTCATTATTACATAAGTGATGGTGTACATCTAAGACCATGGGTGTGGCAATTTCCTTACAAAGTCTCAATGTTTCCTTCGCTGTAAAAACCTTGTCATCGTTTTCTAAAATGATTTTTGATTTTATCTCTTCAGGGAAGGTTTCAAAATTCGTTATAAATCGCTTAAGGGCAAGATCCTTTCCTTCTGCGCCGCTACCTACATGTAGGACCATCTTTCCTTGTTCATAGTTTAAGTCTTTAAAAAGATTTGAATGAAAATATAAATTATTTAAAGTATTTTTCACCACATGATCGTTTACACTGTTTATTACGTTAAATTGATCAGGGTGAGTATCTACTCTTATATTATGCTCTTTTATAAAATTGCCAATGGACTCAAATTCTTTTCTAAACAATTCTCGATATTCCCAATTCACTTCTGGATGGGTAGCAAGTGGAACCAGTGCGGAAGTAATTCGGTAAAAGTGAATTTGGTGCACGACATTGTATTCTAATATTTGTCTTAAGTCTACTAGATTAGAAAGTGTGAATTTCTTTAATTTTTCATATCGTTGTTCCTCTGTTTGAAGTTTTTGATAGTTGGTATAGGTCACTGTACTTGAAGATGTCACTTTTGGTAAACCCAATGTAATGGCTACATAGCCCAATCTAATTTTCATATTTCACAACCTTAAAAAAATGTTTACACTACTTTTTAGTATAACCATTATTTAGATGAGATAAAAGAGAAAGAACAAATAATGACTTTTTAGTTTTAGATATATTTTGTAAGAATATAATGTACTATTAACAATTATTATAGAAGTAAGGAGGAGAGGTATCATGAACTTTCAGACGATATTTGATAAAGATAGAGCAACGAGGAACAAGGAAGAATTTGAAGGTACCTTAGTAGAATATCTTGAAATTCTAAAGGAAAATCCAGACTTTGCAAAATTATCTCACAAAAGAATGTATGACACTATTATAGAAAAAGGATATGAAGTGATTAAGCCGGAAGATGATGCGCGCGTTCGCAAGATACACGGAAATCAAATAATACGTAGATACAATTTTTTTAAAAATGACTTTTTTGGCATTGACAAAACCATTATGAAAATCATGAACTATTTTAGTTCAGCTGCTATGAAAGGTGAGGAGGCAAGACAGGTATTATACTTTGTAGGGCCAGTAGGATCAGGGAAATCATCCCTTGTTGAAGCTTTAAAAATAGCTTTAGAAGATTGTCAACCTATCTATGCACTTAAGGGATGCCCCATGAGAGAAGAGCCTTTACATCTCATACCAAAGCATTTAAGAAAAGAGTTAGAAGAGATTCTCGGAATTCCTATTGAAGGAGATTTATGCCCCATTTGCAGATATCGATTAAAAGAAGAATATCATGGAGAGTATGAAAAATTTCAAGTAATCCGTACGGATTTTTCCATACGATCTAGAAAAGGTATAGGTGTAGTACCTCCTGTTGATCCAAATAATCAAGATACGTCAGTACTTATGGGTAGTGTAGATATTTCAAAATTAGACTTATATCCTGAGGATGACCCACGAGCGCTATCCTTAAATGGTGCCTTTAATGTGGGAAATCGAGGGATTGTAGAGTTTATTGAAGTATTTAAGAATGACGTAGAATACCTCCATACCATTATAACGGCAACTCAAGAAAAATCCATTCCATCTCCTGGTAAAGGCTCCATGATTTATTTTGATGGGATCATTCTTGCCCATTCTAATGAATCAGAATGGAATCGATTTAAATCAGATCATACAAATGAAGCTATTTTAGATCGAATTGTAAAAGTAGAAGTACCTTATTGCCTTGAATTAAATGAAGAATTAAAAATCTACCAAAAAATATTAAAGACAAGTACTTTTGATGCTCATATTGCTCCTCACACCATGGAAATCGCTTCTATGTTTGCTATACTAACTCGTTTAGAGCCATCGGCTAAGGTAGATCCATTGACAAAATTAAAGATCTACAATGGGGCACAAATTGTAGAGCAAGGTACGACTGTTCGCATTGATATTACAGAATTAAAAGAAGAAGCAGGAACAAGAGAAGGATTATCAGGAGCATCTACCCGATTTACCATCAAAGCAATTGATAATGCCATCGCTAATTCTGAAACGGGATGTATTAATCCATTAAGTGTTTTAGAGGCATTAATTTGTTCTGTAAAAGAAATGGATATCAGCGAAGACGAAAAAAAGAGGTATTTAAACTTTCTGCAAGATACTGTTCGCAAAGAGTACAATAAAACATTAGAAAAAGAAATCACAAAAGCTTTTATACATAGTTTTAGAGAACAAGCAGAAAGCTTATTCAATAATTATCTAGATCATGCAGAAGCATTTTTGAATCAATCAAAACTCAAAGATACGGCAACTGGAGAACTGTTACATCCTGATGAGATCTTTATGAGATCCATTGAAGAACATATAGGAGTATCTGAAAGCTCTGCTAAAGGCTTTAGGCAAGATGTGACTTCATATATGTTTTATCTTATAAGGAAGGGCAGCAAAATGGACTATACCTGCTACGAGCCATTAAAGGATGCAGTGGAGAGAAAACTGACCACATCTGTTAGGGAATTATCTCGTATTATTACAAAGGCGAAAGTTCGAGATGAAGAACAAGACAAAAAGTATAATGCTATGGTTCAAGAGCTAAAGGTAAATGGATATTGTGATCACTGCTGTGACGTAATACTTAAGTATGCGGCGAATAATCTATGGAAGGATTAAAGCCATGGCGATATTTAGGGATTTCAAGCCATTTAATACGGATAGATCAGCAGAAGATCGACGTCGTCATCGTCATCTTGTAGAGGATTCAATAAAGAAGAATCTCCCCGATATTATAGCAGAGGAAGGGATCATTGGAGGAAATGGTAATAAAAAGTTTAAAGTGCCTATACGAGGTTTAAAGGAATATCAGTTTATATATGGAAAGAATTCACCTAGTATTGCTAGTGGTGATGGAACAGAAAAAAGGGGAGACAAAGTAGGAGAGGATTCTTCAAATCAAATAGAAGGCAAGGGGAATAATGGGGCAGGAAATAGCGAGGGTGAGGACATCTACGAAACGGAGCTTACCATTGAAGAAATTGTGGACTATTTGTTTGAGGATTTAGATTTACCCTATTTAGATAAGAAAAGGTTTTCAGAAGTGGTAACAGACCATTCGAGAAAAAAATCAGGATATCAGAGAAAGGGCATACCTCCAAGATTGGCAAAAAAACGAACGGTTATTCAAAAATTAATGAGAAAGCAATCTATGAAAAGGCTTTTAAAGGAAGAAGGCATAGAGGAAGATATAGGAAGATTTCCATTTAAAGAAGATGATATCCGATATCACAGAATAAAGGAGACAAAAAGAAAAGAATCCAATGCAGTCATTATTTGTATCATGGATACTTCTGGCTCTATGGATATAACGAGAAAATATTTAGCTCGGTCTTTTTACTTTTTATTGTATCAATTTGTAAAGATGAAATACGTCAATGTGGAAGTAGTTTTTATATCTCATTCGACAGTAGCAAAATTAGTTACTGAAAAAGAATTTTTTCATAAAGTAGAGTCTGGGGGAACGTATATATCCTCTGGCTATGAAATGGCACTTCACGTAATTAAAGAAAAGTATAATCCTAAGCGTTGGAATATTTATGCTTTTCATGCTAGTGACGGAGATAACTGGTCAGAAGATAATGAAAAAGCCATAGAAACTGCAAATGAACTTTGCCACCTTTGTAATATGTTTGGATACATAGAGATTATGCCTTATTTCTTCAATGGCACCATTCAAAAATTATTATTAGAGAGAGTTCAGCATGAACGGTTTGTAACCCAATCCATTCTAAGAAAAGAGGAAGTATGGCAGGTTTTTAAAAATATATTAAAAATGGACATAAAAGAGGGTTAAGTTATGGATTATACGATAAATGATTTAGAAAAATGGAATGACAAGATCGAAATTATTGCTAAGGAATCTGATTTAGACTATTATCCTCAAGAGTTTGAAATTGTCAATTTTAATGAGATGATTGCCTATGAGGCTTACTCAGGTATGCCATCAAGGTACCCTCACTGGAGCTTTGGAAAATCCTTTGAGAAGACAAAGACATTGCATAAATATAATTTGACTGGTCTTCCTTATGAGATGGTCATAAACTCAGATCCTTGTATTGCTTATCTTATGAATGATAATACTTTACTTCTTCAGATATTAACCATGGCTCATGTGTATGGGCATAATGATTTTTTTAAGAATAATCGATTATTTAAGGAGGGTACGAAGGCCTATAATACTTTAGAGATGTTTAAAAATCATGGAATGATGATACGAAATTACATCAATGATCCAAGTATTGGTTATGATAATGTGGAAAAGATGCTTAATGCAGCACATTCTATTCGATTTCAAGTTTCTAGGACAATGGGGCAAAAAAGAAAAGAGAATCACATCTTGAGACAAGAGATGATTGATGATTACAAAGAAAGTAGCACTCACTATAGTATCTTAGAGCCTAGAGTAGAAGTAGAACCACCTGATTTTAATAAAATCCCATTACAATCTGAAGACAATATACTGTATTTTATTAGCGTATATAGTGATTTAGAGGATTGGCAAAAGAATATTATTAATATTGTACGTGAAGAATCCCAGTATTTTGCACCTCAAATAGAAACAAAGATCATGAACGAAGGTTGGGCTAGTTACTGGCATTATAATATACTTAAGAAGTTACAATTGCCTCCACCCCTTCATCTAGAGTTTATAAAGCGTCACAATGATGTAGTTAGGCCAATTTTAGGTGGATTGAATCCTTATCATTTAGGTTTTGAAATCTTTTGTGATCTAAAAGAGAGATACGGAGAAGAGAAAATATTTGAGGTACGAGAATTTGATCGGGACGCATCTTTTATTAGGCGTTACTTAACACAAGAGATTTGTGAGAAACTGAATCTATTTGAATATTGCAAGCAAGGGTATGAGTATATAATAGAAAAAGTTGCTGATGAAGATGGCTGGGAGCTCATTCGAAATACTCTGGCAGACTCTGCAGGCATGGGAAGCATTCCATATATAAGAGTTATAGATATGTCTAAAAAAGAGAAAATATTGACTTTAGAACACGTATATGATGGGAGAGAATTACAAGCAAAATACCTAGAGGAGACATTAAGGTATGTTCAAGATTTGTGGGGACGAAAGGTTTTATTAAAGACGAAACATAAAAATGAATCAGCTATTATACTATGTGATGAACAGAAAAATATAAAATTCTATTAAAGATCTCTACAAATAATGAACTTTTATATATTAAGCGATTTATATGTTATAATAAACAAAGAAGTTGAGAGCGTGGAAATTTTAGACCCCCTAATAAGGGGGTCTAAAATTTGTCATAAAGAAGGATTAAAGCGCTATCATAAAGAATAGTTATTATATGGAGGTTTACATGACGAAAATCACACAGCTAGTAGGAAGTATTTTCGATGACAAAAAGTTTTACCGCAAGATGGCTATGATTGCCACACCTATTATTATTCAAAATCTCATATCCTCACTATTAAATATGATGGATACGGCAATGGTAGGAAAACTAGGCGAGGTAGAGATTGCAGCGGTAGGAATTGCCAATCAGTATTTTTTCTTTTTTAATATGATTCTTATTGGATTGTGCGGAGGATGCAGCGTGTTTATTTCCCAATATTGGGGTAAACGAGACGAGAAAAATATTAAAAAGATATTGGGTATTGGTTTACTATCTGCAAGTATTATTGCTCTCATTTTTATGATTGTTGGTTTTTTAGTGCCAAAACAAATTATTAGTTTGTTTAATAATGATCCAATGGTTACAGCCTTGAGCGAAAGGTATTTGAAAATCGTGCTGATTAGTTATATTTTTACAGGGATTTCTTTTGTATATAATTTTTCTCTAAGATCGATAAACAATGCTACATTGCCAATGATCATAAGCATAATTGCCCTTTTTACGAATATCTTTTTTAATTACATATTTATATTTGGAAAATTTGGCGCACCAGCTTTAGGTGTTGCAGGAGCTGCTATAGCTACGGTAATTGCTCGAATCGTAGAGACCTTTCTCTTATTAATATCTGTTTATTTAAGTAAAAGCGTATTGGCGGCATCTTTAAAGGAACTGATGGATTTTACTTTTAATTTTATGAAAAAGTCCTACCAGACCATTTTTCCAGTTATTTTAAATGATATGTGTTGGGGCCTGGCTAGCTTAGTTTACGCAGCTGTTTATGGCCATATGGGAGCTCAAGCTGTAGCTGTTATTCAAATTTGTAATACGGTAAACAATTTATTTATGGTCATCACCTTTGGATTATCAAGTTCAGCATCCATTATGATTGGAAATAGCATTGGAGCAGGCGATGAGGGTCAAGGTCGTGACTATGCAAAGAAAATGATTGTAATATCTTTTCTTATGAGTCTTGTCCTAGGAGCCATGCTAGCCGTTACCTCTCCATTTATACTAGATATATTTAATGTTTCTAGTGGTGTACGAAGTAGCGCTCAAGCAATTTTATATATGATATCCTTTATTTTCTTTATTAGAGTTATAGGTATCGTCTTGGTAGTAGGGGTACTGCGTGGAGGTGGAGATGCAGGACGGGCATTTATTATTGAAGGTTTTACCATGTGGTTTATAGGTGTACCATTAACGATACTAGGTGCTTTTGTATTTCGTTTTCCCGTACATGTAGTATATGCTCTAGCTCTTGTAGAAGAGCTTGTTAAATGCATCCTTGCCTTTATGCGGATTAAGTCTGGGAAGTGGATTAAGAATGTGACTTATTAGCTGAAAGTGGAAGGTGGAATGTGGAAAGGAAAACCAACCTCGCCTAGAGGCGAGACAGTTTTCCTGACCACCTGGGAGTAATACTCGATTTGTCTTGACCGAAGGGAGAGAAAAATCCATCGGTATTACCCCTGCTAGGCTTGCCCAAGAGGATGAGCGTTAGCGAAAATCGATTGGTTGCAAGCTACGGCGGACCACCTTAAAAGGAATTATTTATCAAAGAATCCGCCACCATTTGAAATTTTAAAGGCTTTACGGCTGCTTACTTTTTTCTTATTAGGCTTGGTGCTAGTATTTCCTTGCTCAGAGCTTTGTTTCTTTTTCTTTTCGATAAGTTTTTTCATTCCTTCAATATTATTTGTCATTAGTAACTCCTTTTTTGTGCCTATGTTTTCATGAACATTTATTATATGATGAATTTAATTGAAAAGCAACTTTTGAACGATCGTTGGACAGTAGTTGAGCAATGGTTAAACGATAGCTAAATAATAGTTTAAAAGTATTAAATGGCCTAAAGGCGAGTTGAATTTCAGCTTTCAGCATTCCGCTTTCCGCAAAAAAGAATTTCTATACGTAACAAAAAAACACCCAAAAAAAGTTTAGGTGTTTTAACGTAGAATTTATTTAGAATCGAACTACTTTTGGCTCTTTCGTAAAAGATGAAAATGTAGCTACTGCATCTTTTAAATAAAGTACTTGTGTATTATCGTCTGTAGCGGAGTACATTTCTTGTAGAGAAGGGTAACTGTCAAGCATGCTTTGTTTTGCTTCTACCCGATCATCTTCTACTGCAATGGCTTCAATCCGAATCCAGTCTCCACCATTACATGCAGAAATTTCTACTTTTGGATTTTTCATCATTTGTTTTGATACATTTTTTGATTTTCCAGTTTGAATATAAAGCTTGTCTTCAAAAATATTAACCGTACCAAATGGTCGAACTCTTGGCTGATCACCCTCTACAGTTGCAAGGTAATACGTTTCGCAATTCTTTAAAAAATCATATACTTCTTTCATCCATAAAACTCCTCTCATATTCTTATTTTCTGTAATATTTTACTACTTTCAGACTAAAAGTCAAAACTAATTTACAATATTAAGATAACATAAGATTACTTTTATTTTATATAAGTAGATGTTATAATTGTACGTGCAATTATTATGAAGATGAGCAAGAACATTTTTTCTACAGAAGATGATGTATATAGAGTAGAAAAAAACAATATAGTCATACTTAATGAGAATCGAAAGATTCTTTGAATAATCCATGTAAATGGAGGACATTTTGAAAAGGGTGATGAATAATATGGACAGTACAAGACAATTAGGTGAAGATAAAATATCTAAACTACTTTTGAAATTTTCAATTCCGGCAATCGTAGGTATGCTGGTAAACGCTTTATACAATGTTGTAGATCGAATTTTTATCGGTAATGGAGTAGGCTCCTTAGGAATCGCAGGAATTACCGTATCTTTTCCAGTAATGTTAGTAATTATGGCGTTTTCTATGCTAGTGGGAGTAGGGGCAAATGCTTTAGTTGCTATTCGATTAGGAGAACAAAGAAAAGAAGAAGCAGAATTGATTTTTGGCAATGCTGTTGTTCTCTTAATAGGAATATCTACGATTATATCGATAACTGGATTAGTATTATTAGATCCTATACTGGAATTATTAGGTGCAAGTAAGGAAGTATTACCTTATGCTAGGGCCTATTTAAGAATCATACTAATAGGAACCGTTTTTCAATCTACATCTATGGGTATGAACAATTTTATTCGTTCTGATGGAAACCCTAAAATGGCAATGAATACCATGCTTATTGGAGCAGTAATTAATACGATTTTTGATCCAATATTTATCTTTGGATTTGGTTGGGGGATGGAAGGCGCTGCCCTTGCCACAATCATGTCTCAATTTGTCTCCTTCATATGGGTGTTTAGTTATTTCTTAAGAGGCAAAAGCACTATTAAGATTCGTAGAAAAAATTTAAGACTAGAGCTAAGAATTATTGGCAGCATCTTTGCTATGGGATTTGCACCTTTTCTTATGCAAATCGCAGCTAGCTTGTTAAACTTTATTATGAATAAGAGCCTTGTTCAATACGGAGGGGACATTGCTATATCTGCTATGGGAATCGTTAATAGTATTTTGACTCTTATGATTATGCCTCTATTTGGAATTAATCAAGGATCTCAACCTATAATTGGTTATAATTATGGTGCCAGACAATTTAATCGAGTAAAAGAAACCTATAAGCTTGCGGTTATCATTGCAACGATTATAACAACATTTGGATTTATCATTATACAAGTGTTTCCTGGTTTTTTAATAAAATTATTTAATAATACAGAACCAGAGTTGATTTCTTTTGGCATTATTGCCTTAAGGAGATTCACATTATTTTTGCCGCTTATTGGTTTTCAAATCGTTTCATCAAATTACTTTCAAGCCATTGGAAAGCCTACCCACTCAGCTTTGCTTAGTTTGTCTAGACAAGTGTTAATCTTAATACCTTTACTTCTTATATTGCCTAATTTTATGGGCTTAGAAGGAGTCATTACAGCAGGACCTATAGCAGATTTTCTAGCGAGTATGATCACAGGTGTTTTTATCTATTTTGAATTGCAGAGTCTTATGAAGAAGGAAGTAGAAAATTCGAATAAAGAGGATAGTTTTAAAAAGAACGATGAAATATTAAAAGATTTTTAAAGTAGTGGAAAGTGGAATGTGGAAAGCGGAACTTTATTTCTAGTTTCCCTTTTTCGTACTTTAATATTAAATGGACGACGATTCTGTCGTCCATTTATAGCCCTTAGTAGCTTTTACTTAGAACTTACAACTTACTTACATATTTAAAGCAGCCTCATAAGCTAAATCAGAACGTTCACATTCTTCATCTGTTAAGGTGATTTGATAACAGAGTTTACTTCCTTTCATTTTTTCTGAAGCGTAACTTAATCCATTGGTTCTGCTGTCTAAAAATGGCTGATCTATTTGTGCTGGGTCTCCAGTTAAAATAATCTTTGTACCTCTTCCAGCTCTAGTAATAATGCCCTTTACTTGTTTTGGCGTTAAGTTTTGTGCTTCATCAATAATAACCCATTGATTAGCAATAGAACGACCTCTTAAATAAGCCATGGCTTCTGCATTGATGATATTATTTCCAAATAGTTCATCAATTTTTTCTTTGACTCTTTTGTCACAATCAAGAAGACTTTTATCACTTTGTTCTAATAAAATTTCTAGATTATCCATAATTGGCCTTAAGAAGGGTGCGATTTTTTCTTGTTCCGTTCCAGGAAGAAAACCAATATCTTCATCAAACTTTACATTTGGTCTGCAAATAAGTATTTTTCGGTAGACGAGAGGTTCTTCTCTTAGCATCTTATGTAATCCAACGGCAAGTGAAAAAAAGGTTTTAGCGGTGCCAGCTGGTCCTTTGATAATAACTAAAGGGGCTGTTTCAGGGCTCATCATTAATATTTCCTGCATAAATTTTTGCCCTGAATTTCTAGGGATCACTCCATAGGGGCGTTCTTTTAAAAAACGAAGGGGGACGATTTTTTGACCATCAAATCGTGCTAGAGCAGTTTGTTTCTCATTACCTTCTCCATGAAGAATTAAAAATTGATTGATAACGAAATCCTCTGCAGTCAATACACTACCATATTTGTATAAACTTACGTCCTCCGGATTTAAATTTTGACAACTGTAGAAATAATCAATTTTTTCTTTTGAAGTATACACATCAAGACGCCCAGAATACTGTTCTTCATAATTAGGAGCTTGTTCTGTGAAAAAATCTTGAGCTATAATACCCAAGATATCGGCTTTGATTCGTGCAAATACGTCTTTGGTAATAAGATATACTTTTTCTCCTTTCTCATGGAGACCTATACATACCTTAAGTATTCTATTATCGTTAACACTACCTTGCCAGCTTTCATTTAATACAACATTATGAAAATTCATTTCAATACGGAGAAATGAGCCATTATCAAGTAGTATACCAGAGTTAAGGTTTCCCTTTTCCCTTAAACTATCTAATAATCTAGCTACATGTCTTGCATTTGCACCTAGTTCCGAACTCTCCTTTTTGAATTTATCTAACTCCTCAATCACAACTGCAGGAATAACAACATTATTATCCTCAAATGAGTAAAGTGAATAAGGATTATGAAGTAGAACATTTGTGTCAAGTACAAAAGTTTTTTTTGAGTTCATCAAATTCTCTCCTATCTGTATACATTTTAATAAAGTATTGATTATTCTGTCATCTGTAGAGATATGAGGTGTTTTTTATAATATATGCAAGTGTTAAGCAAAAAATATTTAAAAATATGGAGACGATTTGTCGAATGTATTAAGTGAGCTATATATATTCCTTTTATACAAATCTTGTTTTGACTATAGTGGATAAAGGTATAATTGAAGCATATAATAAAAATATTAACTTTTTGTAATGCTCAAATTAAGTTTAAGTATATATTTTAGAAAATCAGATGAAAGCAGGAAAAATTATGGAAAAAGATAAACATTTAGAAATAGGCTGGAACTTTGATAATACGTATTCTTTATTACCAGAGTTTTTTTATTCTAAAGTAGAGCCAAATCCAGTAGACTCACCTAAATTAGTCGTACTAAATCAGTCTGTAGCAAATTTATTAGGCTTAGATGTACATGCTTTAGAGAGGGAAGAAGGAATTCATATTTTAGCTGGTAATTCACTTCCAAAAGGAGCACTCTCTATTGCACAGGCTTATGCTGGTCATCAATTTGGATATTTTACCATCCTGGGTGATGGACGGGCTATGTTAATAGGCGAACAAATAACCCCTGCAAGAGAAAGATATGATATTCAATTAAAGGGAAGCGGTAGGACAAAGTTTTCAAGAGGAGGGGATGGTAGAGCTGCACTTGGTCCTATGTTAAGAGAATACATCATTAGTGAAGCAATGCATTATCTCGGTATACCAACCACTCGTAGTTTAGCAGTGGTAGCAACAGGAGAGACTGTTCGTAGGGAGAGAAATTTATCAGGAGCTATTCTTACGAGAGTGGCTTCAAGTCATATTCGAGTTGGGACCATTCAATTTGCATCAAAGTATGGATCAAGAGAAGAATTAGATGCTTTGGTAAGATACTCTTTAAAACGCCATTATCCAAGCCAAGCAGCCAGTGCCAATTCGAGTCTTACACTTCTAGAAGAGGTTTGTAAAGTGCAAGCAGAACTCATCGCCAGATGGCAATTAGTTGGTTTTATTCATGGAGTCATGAATACAGATAATATGACCATAAGTGGTGAAACAATTGATTATGGTCCATGCGCTTTTATGGATACTTATGATCCTAAAACTGTATTTAGCTCAATTGACACGAATGGGCGATATGCATATGAAAATCAACCTGTTATTGGAAATTGGAATCTATGTAGATTAGCAGAGGCCATGCTGCCATTAATAGATGAAAATCAAGACAAAGCTATTAAACTTGCTCAAGCAGCCATTGAAAAGTATGATGAATTATATCATGTGAAGTGGTTAGAAGGTATGAGAAAGAAACTAGGGCTAACAAATATAGAGTCTGAAGATGAGTCTTTAGTAGAGGAACTTCTCTCTATAATGCATAAATACAAGGCGGACTATACAAATACTTTTGTATCCTTAACCTTCAATCAAATTGAGGGGATGGCTCTAATGGATAAGCCCGAATTTGTAGAGTGGCATAAAAAATGGCAGAGCAGATTAGGTAGACAAGGTGAAAGTAAAGAGTCTATTAGAGATCTTATGAAAAACAACAATCCAGCTATTATACCAAGAAACCACAGAGTGGAAGAAGCTCTCGAATCTGCTGAAAAAGGTGATTATAACGTAATAAAAAAACTATTAGATGTTTTATCAAGACCCTATGATCACAACCCAGATCAAAAAGAATACGCCACCTTACCACCAGCTTCGAGCTGCTCATATCGTACTTTCTGTGGAACATGAAACGCCGAAGGCGCTTCATGTTCCAAGTTCTAAGTGAATTACATTGTTGAACGATGGTTAAACAGTGGGAAGGTGACTGGTAGGCAGTAGGAACGCAATTGTTAATGACGTTTCTTCTATTGACACCTCAGCCCTTGCACGGTCATCCTGAGGCTTAAGCCGAAGGATCTTATATTATCTCGCCTACAGGCGAGTTCAGCTTTCAGCTTCTAACTTTTCGCTTTTCACTATTTAGTATTGGAATTCCACTACAAGTCCATATATAATATAAATAAAGAGATAACTTACGTGAGGTGAAAATATGAAGCAAATCCGATTAGGGCGGACAGCGCTTTATGTGTCGAAAACGGCATTTGGAGCATTGCCCATTCAAAGAGTAAGTATAGAGGAATCCGATGCTATACTAAAAAGGGCTTTTGAAAGTGGAATAAATTTTTACGATACAGCAAATATGTACACAGATAGTGAAATGAAAATCGGTCACGCATTACATGATGTTCGAGATCAGATTGTTATCGCTACCAAATCCCAAGTATTTGATAAGGAAAAAATCCTAAAAAATATTGATCAAAGCCTAAAGAGTTTACAAACAGATTATATCGATATTTTTCAATTCCATAATCCTGATGAGCTTCCTTCAGAAGATATATATGAAGCAGTTTATAAGGAAAAGGAAAAAGGTAAAATAAAACATATTGGAATGACAAATCATCGACTGAATTTGGCATTTGATGCAGTGAAATCAGGTCTTTATGAGACTATGCAATTTCCTTTTTCTCTATTATCACAAGAGAAAGAGATCGCATTAGTAGAAGAGTGTAAAAGAACAGATACTGGATTTATTGCTATGAAGGCTATGGCGGGAGGCCTTATTAATGATAGCCGGGCTTCTTTTGGTTTTATGGAACAATACGAAAATGTAGTGCCCATTTACGGCATACAACGCCTTAGTGAATTAGAAGAATTTATATCTTTAGCAAATAATCCACCATTGTATAATGAAGACTTAAAAAACGCAATAGAGAAGTCTAAAGAGGGTTTATCAGGTGATTTTTGTAGAGGTTGTGGCTATTGCTTACCATGCCCCGCTGAAATCGATATCCCCCAAAGTGCTAGAATCAGCTTACTTATGACGAGATCTCCAGCAGAACCTTATCTTACAGAAGAATTTGCTCAAAAAATGGAAAAAATCAATGATTGTATTGAATGTGGAAAATGCAAGAGTAGATGCCCCTACGAGTTGGATACGCCAAATCTGTTGAAGAGAGAATTAGATCGATATCGCAAACTGTACAATGACATAAATCAATAAAAGTGCTATAAAATTTCAGCGACCAGTGATAGGGTCAAGTATCATAGGTCAAAGATTCAATCTTTATATAAAAAAGGTTTAGATATTAGCTAAGTTAAAAAATAGAACTTTTCTAATATAAAAATAGATACAGCGGGAGGAGAAAAAAATGCGCGAGCATCAAGAAAAAGTGCCTTTTGATTATATTGTAGACAAGTTTTCAAAAATGGACCCTAATGTAATTGCCACAACACTAGGAATTCCTTATAATGAGACGAACAAATCCTTTGAATTAGAAATGATGAAGGAAACCTATAAAGTCTTTTATCCAAGTGGTAAGGTATATACCGCGTCAGGAGAAGAGATTACTTCTTATGTGCTTAAGACCATTATTGTAAGGTATTTAGTCAATGGAAAGGGGACTTCTTTAACAGGAAAATACATTACGTATAAAGAAATAAAGGATGGGCAAATTTACTATCCTAATTTTTATAAGAGAACGATTTTAAGATTATCTCAATTGTATAGTGAAAATAAAGAAGTATTCCGAAAAAATGCTGAGTTAGTAAAAGCAAAATTCCTAGAACAAGGCGACCTGTCCTTTTCTTTTGACTTTATGAAAAATGTAAATTTTTTGTTTGTATTTTATGATGAAGACGAAGAATTTGATGCATCAGCTAATATCTTGATGGATCAAAATATAGAAGATTATTATAATGCAGAAGATTTAGCGGTTGTAGTAGATGTGGCGATAGAATATTTTTTATACGGTTATATACCAAGGGAACTAGGGATGTACAGTTTTTAATCTATTTACATAAAAGATTTGTTGCTACATTAGTGTATATATGCAGACTCAAGCCACATTGTGGACCTGACCTGCATTTTTTATTGCTTACTTTTAAATTAAAGTCCTCGTAATAATTAATAGGATCCTTAAAATTATGAACAAAGTGCCGATATAAATATGTGACAAGCAAAGATAAAATCTGTATTTCTATACTACTATGTAGTTCCAAAAACACTTTAAATTATGTAGTGAGGATAGATAATGCAAAATGAAGGAGAACAGAAAAATGAAAATTAAGTGGAAAATTGTACTAGTATCAGTTAGTATTATTGTGGTACTAACATTATCAATAGTCTCATTTACAAACTTTAAGGTAAATGATCTTATTCTTTCCAAAACTACTGAAGAATTACAAAATTATTCCAATATGGGCTTGCAGTTATTTGATATTGCGTATGATGGCGATTGGTCCGTTATAGATGGAGAGCTTTACAAAGGTGATGTACGAATTAATGAAAATTATGAAGTGCTTGATGATTTTACAAAAGGAACCAGTGTGCAATCTACAATATTCCAGAATGATACCAGAATCACCACCAATATTCTGGATGAAAGTGGAAAACGTATGATTGGAACGCAAGCTTCAGATGAGGTGATTGAGCAGGTTCTTATTCAAGGAAAACCATATTCTGGAACTGCTGATATTTTAGGAAAGTCAGCTCAAACATATTATGTACCTCTAAAGGATAGTAATGATGCTGTAATTGGAATGTGGTTTGTAGGAATATATACTGATGTAGTTTCACAGACGATTAATGCTACTGTCATAATGATTGTGCTTCTAGCAGGAGCATTAATGATTACAGGAATAATTGTTTCGTATTTTCTTGGAAATACTATCGCTAAAGGAATCAATATGATTCAGAATAGACTTCAACTTATGGAAGAAGGAAAATTCGATTTCCAGTTTGAAGAAAAACTATTAAATAGAAAGGATGAAGTAGGAGTAATTGCACAATCATCGCAAAATATGCAGATGAAATTTGCAGGTATCATTAAAAATATTCAAGCAGAATCGGAAAATGTAAAAACAATTGCAGATAAATCATTAACAAGAATGAAAGAAGTTCATGGAAATATTGAAGATATATCAGCAACAACAGAAGAACTGTCAGCTGGAATGGAAGAAACATCTGCATCAACAGAAGAAATGAATGCATCTACTTATGCAATAGAAAATGAAGTGTCAAACATGAAAGAAAGAACCTTACATGGAGAGCAACTATCAAATGAAATCAAACAACGAGCAGGAAAGCTTAAATTAGAAACCGGAATATCACAGAAAAATGCAATAGATATTTATGATAGAACCAATACTCAATTACGAGAGTCTATAATAAAGACGAAAGCAATAGAAGAAATTAAAGAGCTTTCTGAGGCTATCTTACAAATCACTTCTCAGACAAATCTACTAGCATTAAATGCTTCGATTGAAGCGGCTAGAGCGGGTGAAGCAGGAAAAGGATTTGCAGTCGTCGCAGATGAAATCAGGGTGTTAGCTGAAAATTCTAAAAATGCAGTATCAAGAATTAATGACGTTACATACAATGTTTCCGAAGCAGTGGAAAGTGTTGTGCAAGATTCGAAGGCGCTTCTAGACTTTGTTGATAATCAGGTAGTAAATGATTACGAAATGTTCGTAGATACCAGCATTCAATATAATCAAGATGCAGATACAATACATCAAATAGTGACTGAAATTAATACCATTTCAGAGCAATTATACGAAACAATACAGCAAATAAAACTAGCTATCGAAGAAATTACAACAGCAACAGAGGAAGGAGCACATGGCACAACGGAAATAGCAACTAGAATAACTGATATTTCTTCGAAAATAGACGATGTATTACATCAAACAATGGAAAATAAAAGAAGTGCAGAACAACTAGATGAAATGGTCGGATTCTTTCAGTTATAAGATGTAAAAGAATATATTACTTTAATAGTTTTGTGTATGAAAGGATATGGATTATAACCTTGGTGTTACAAGAATTAATCTATATTTGACAAGATAGAATACTCCTTATATAATAAAAGAAAATAGATAAATATTATAGGAAAGGCAAGGTAACTGCAGAAATGATTATTTAATTCACTTGTAAAGATTTGTTTTAAGAATGTAGCAAAGATAAGCCAATATAGGTTCTATTTATGTACATTTAAATCGATGAGTGGATAGTATTGTTTTATTGCAGAAAACTTGTTAATCTTATATAAGTATTAAACACACCGAAGTAACGGGCCAAGGGATTGTAAGCAACCGTAATAGAAATAAGATAAAATGGATTAATAGCTTATAAATTTGGCTGAGGAGCTTATGGGTATATAAGTGTATATTACATGCATTTGATAACTATGGTTGCTTAAAATCTGTTTAATGCTCTGTATTATTGATTATTAAGATAAAAATACTGCAATACTATCCTCTCAATTCAAGGGAGGATTTTTTATGTTGTTAATAGAGGGTAATGGAATAAAAAAATATTATGGAGATCGATTGATATTCAATCTAGACAATTTAAAAATATATGCAGAAGACAGGATAGGAATTGTAGGAAGAAATGGCGTAGGGAAGACAACTTTAATGAATATTTTGAGTGGGCGAATTCAGCCAGATGAAGGTTTGGTGAAATGTCATGGAAGTATTTCTTATATATCACAGCTAGAGGAACCAATATGTAAAGAAACAACTCAAGAAATAGCTTCTACATTTAAAATCAGAGCTATTTGGAGTGAGCATATGAGCGGTGGAGAAAAGACTCGATTTAAGATTGCAGATGCTTTGACAAATAACAGTTCAATATTATTTGCCGATGAACCAACTAGTAATGTAGATATGGATGGCATTACACTTATAGAGGAAATGTTTCAAGGGTACAAAGGAGCTTTACTTCTGGTTTCTCATGATCGAAATTTCTTAGATACACTGTGCAATAAAATTCTGGAAATAGAAAATGGCATGATAAAAGTATATAGTGGCAATTATTCAGATTATAAAGATCAAAAGATCCAACAAAGACAGAGAGCAGAGCTTGAGTATAATGAATATATAAAAGAGAAAAAACGTCTTGAAGGTGTCGTACATCAAACAAAGGATAAAGTGAAAAGCATTAAAAGAGCACCTAAAAGGATGGGGAGTTCTGAGGCTAGGCTTCATAAGATGGGTGGACAAAAGGCAAAAACAAATCTTGAAAGAATGGCTAAAAATGTGGAAAAGAGAATCGAACACCTTGAAGTGAAGGAAAAGCCTAAAGAACTACCTGGCATAAAATTAAATATGCTTGAAGGGGATAGACTCTATAGCAAGATAATAGTAGAAGGAGAAAATCTCAATAAATCATTTGGTAAAAAGAAGCTCTTTAAAAGCGCAAGATTTCATATAAAGAATGGATCAAAAGTAGCTCTCATAGGACCTAATGGATGTGGAAAGAGCACATTAATAAAAATGATTACGGAAAATGATGAATCTATTAAAATTGCTCAAGGTGCTAAACTCGGGTATTTTAATCAGGATTTAAATATATTAAATGCGAATCGAACTATTTTAGAAAATGTTATGGAAGAAAGCATTTATCCCGAACATTTAGCAAGAACATTATTGGCTAGTTTACTTTTTAAAGAAGACGATGTGCATAAAAAGATTCACGTCTTAAGTGGTGGAGAGCGGGTAAAGGTCTCTTTTGCCATGATTTTGTTGCAGGATATTAACCTACTTGTATTAGATGAGCCTACTAATTATATGGATATAGATGGTTTAGAGGCAATAGAGGGCGCCCTTAAAAACTATGAACAAACCATACTATTTGTTTCTCATGATCGACATTTTGTAGATGAAGTAGCAGATCACGTTCTTGCTATTGAGAACCAAAAAATTATTATGTTTACGGGGAATTATTCGGAGTATTTAAATAGTAAGGATAAAGATCAATGTAAACAAGATGAAGAAGTCCAAATGCGAAAAATAATTCTAAAGAATCGTCTTTCTGAAGTAATCAGCAAATTATCTATGCCCTCAAAAGAAGACGATGTAGCTCAATTAGATATAGAATATTATCAGATATTAGGTGAGCTAAAAATGCTACCAAAATAAAAAAATCTTCATGTGCCATAGGTAGGTATTTAGAGTATATACCTACCTTGTACTTGTGAGCAAAGTGATGTACAGAATATTTCAAAGAATAAAAAAGGACCACTCATGTAATGAATGATCCTTTACTATAAGAAAGTAGGAAATTATATCTCTACGCCACCGTCCACTTTGATAACTTGACCATCTATAAAAGAAGAGTCGTCTGTTGCTAAGAATAATGCTACATTGGCAATATCTTCAGGTACACCATGTCTTTTTAGAGGACTACCTTGGATCATTCCTTCTAAGATTCCAAGACCTCCAAAGTCATCGACCATTTTTGTATGTATTAAACCTGGTGCAATCGCGTTTACTCGAATTTCAGGACCTAGTTCCCATGCCATAGATTTTGTAAGACCATTCATAGCGTGTTTTGAAGATACGTAAGCTACAGAACCATGATGAGCGCCAAAACCTGCTACAGAAGATGTATTGATGATAACACCTTTGCCTTTTTCCTTCATAACAGGTGCGACTAATTGTGTTAAGTATAACGAAGATGTTACGTTTACATTGAATACACTATTCCATTCTTCAAGAGAAACTTCTGGCACAGGTTTTGTACTAAGTGCTCCTGCATTATTAAATAGAATATCTACTGTTCCGTATGTTTCCATGGTCTTGTCAAATAGGACTTTCATGTCATCAATCTTTGATGTATCTATAAGAACATACATAGCCTCAAAACCTTCGCTTTTGATTTGGTTTACGACTTCTTTTGCTCTCTCTTCATTTCTACCAGAAATGACTACTTTAGCCCCTTCTCGAGCAAATAATACAGCTGTAGCCCTTCCCATTCCAGATGTAGATCCTGTTACAATAGCAACTTTATTTTTTAATTTCATTTTAATTCCTCCTATGATGATATTTATTATGATGATAGATATTGTTTGATGTTTGATATAATTCTATACCTTTTTCACAATCATTAAAATGCACAATCATGATTAGTTATTAACAAAAAAATAACATAATTGTCATGAGAATGGCTGATATTAAAGAGTTTTGTCATTTTTCAATATTGACAAAATAAGAAAGTTAGAATATAATTCAATTATTAATAATTAAAAATTGAACTATCTATTATTAGAATATTAGGAAGGTTAAATGAAAAATATAACAGATGATATTATGAGTCACCATACTGCTGGAGAAAAGTTCATTATTTCAGCTATTGAAGTAAAAAAAATATATGAGAATATGTATTCTGGTTTTATGGAAGAATATGACTTAACGCAAAATGAGATCGATGTGCTTCTATTTTTATGGAAAAATGAAAAGTATGATACGGCTAGAGATATTGCAGAATATCATCACCTATCTAGATCATTAATAAGCAAATCTGTAGATGGTTTATCAAGAAAAGGGTTACTTTGTATTGTACAAGATAGACAAGATCGTCGTTTTATACATTTAAAATTATCGTCAGATGCTAAAGAAATTACAAACAAATTATTTAAAATCGAAGAAAAATTTTATAAGTCATTACAAAAGGATATAAGCCAAGACGAATTAAAGGTTTTTCTTTCCGTACTTCGCAAGATACGGAAGAATATTAGAAAGGAAGCTGATCAGATTGATTGAACGAATGGATTGGAAAAACAAAATCGATGATCTATCAAAATTATGCAGAGAAAATAGTCAAATAGATTCTTCTCTATATAAAAGGTATGATGTACAAAAAGGATTAAGAGATAAAAATGGTGTCGGTGTATTAGCAGGACTTACGAATATTTCAAGTATAGAAGCGTATAAATACGAGAATGATCAAAAAATTCCCTGTGAAGGAAAGCTACTCTATAGGGGATATAATATTATCGATTTAGTAAATGGTTATTTAAAAGATAATCAGTTTGGCTTCGAGGAGACAGCTTATTTATTGTTATTTGGTAATTTACCTAATAATAAGCAAATTACTGATTTTAAGGAACTATTAGCAAGTAGTAGATCATTGCCAACAAATTTTGTAAGAGACGTAATTATGAAGGCTCCAAGTAAAGATATTATGAATTCATTGGCAAAAGGTGTTCTGACACTTTCATCTTACGACGAACATGCTTCAGATGTATCTATTCAAACTGTTTTAGGGCAATGTATGATGTTGACAAGTGTCTTTCCAATGTTAGCTGTGTATAGTTATCATGCCTATAATCACTACGACCGAGATAAGAGCATGTACATTCATAGGCCAGATCCTAACTTATCTACAGCAGAAAATATACTGCGTATGCTTAGACCTGATATGAAGTATACCGAGCTTGAAGCAAAAGTCCTAGATTTAGCCTTAGTCCTTCATATGGAACACGGTGGAGGAAATAATTCTACATTCACTACTCATGTAGTGTCTTCTTCTGGAACAGATACTTATTCCTCTATTGCAGCAGCTCTTTGTTCTTTAAAAGGGCCAAAACATGGCGGGGCAAATATAAAAGTAGTTGAAATGATGGAAGACCTAAAACAACACGTTACTCGTTACGAGGACGAAGAGGAAGTAGGAGCTTATCTAGAAAGATTAGTAGATAAAGAAGCATTTGACAGAAAAGGGCTTATTTATGGTATCGGTCATGCAATTTACTCTTTATCTGATCCAAGAGCTACAATATTTAAAACCTTTGTAGAACAGTTGTCTGAAGAAAAAGGAAATCACGAGGAATTTGCTTTATATTCTATGATTGAGAGATTAGCTCCAAAAATAATAGAGAAAAAAAGAAATATGTACAAAGGTGTAAGTGCTAATGTGGACTTTTATAGCGGTTTTGTATATAGTATGTTAGGCATTCCATTAGAATTATTTACTCCTATATTTGCCATAGCTAGAGTTGTAGGCTGGAGTGCTCATCGCATTGAAGAGTTAATTAATGTAGATAAAATAATTCGACCCGCTTATAAAAGCGTATCAGAAGAAAAAAACTATATTCCTATGTGTGAGAGATAGATACAAATATAACACTTTTTAATCTAAAAAAGATGTCGAAAGTAAGATATATTCTCTTGACAAACCCTAATAAGGTAATTATAATTATATCAATACAAAAAAGTGATGACCAAGAACTAGTAACGATACTATATATCTTTAGAGAGAGCTTTCGGTAGGTGTGAGAAAGTAAAGATATTCATCGTGAATACATCTTGAGAGCTGCGCACCGAAAGGCTTTTGCTCAGTAGGCTGTGACGGAATCCAACCGATACCATGGAGAAGCGATGATGGTCGCTTAATTGAGATTGATGTGCAAACATCGAAGACAAGGTGGTACCGCGAATACTATTCGCCCCTGTTATATTACTATAACGGGGGCCTTTTTTTCGTGAACTAACGAGCTAAGCGAAAGTGGAGCTTTCGCAGGATTCGGTTAACTGCACAGACAAATGGCTTGCCAATTTGGATGTGCAGTTAACCGAATCCGTAAATGAAAGCTTTAGCTTTTATTTAGCGAGTAGCGCGACCTCGAAATCGGCATAGTCGATTTCGAGGTATAGATGAACTAGTATGTTCAGACTCTAGGAATAGCTTTACATATACATAAAAATTAAAAATAAAAGGAGGAATTATTATGAAAAAGATAACGAAAAGAATTTCAATTCTGTTAATCACGGCATCTATCCTATTTAGTGTTGCTTGCTCTAATGGAGAGCAAGAAAAATCGGATTCAAAAGAAAATGTAACAGTGGGGATTGTTCAGTACATGGATCATATTGCTTTAGATGCTTCAAAGGATGGATTTATTGATGCATTAAAGGATAATGGCTATAAGGATGGAGAAAATATGACCATTGACCTGCAAAATGCCCAAGGGGATCAAAGTAATTTAGGAAGTATTAGTGACCGCTTTGTAAGCAATAAGGTAGATTTGGTATTAGCTATTGCTACGCCAGCAGCTCAAGCCATCGCAGGTAAGACTACAGAGATTCCAATACTCGCTACTGCAGTAACGGATTTTGAATCAGCTAGATTAGTCGATTCAAATGATACACCAGGAGGAAATGTAACAGGAACCTCAGATATGAATCCTATAAAAGAACAAATTGATCTTTTGATCGATCTTGTACCTGAGGCAAAAACCGTAGGTGTTTTATATACTTCTAGTGAAGACAATTCTATTTTACAAGCTAATATGGCAAAAGAAGCTATTGAAGCAGCAGGTCTTAAATATGAGGAAGTAACAGTAACCAATTCTAATGATGTACAACAAGCTACTCAGGCTATAGTAGATAAATGCGATGCGATCTATATTCCTACAGATAATGTTTTCTCTTCTGCAATGCCTGTAGTTAGTGGAATCACTACGAAGTCAAAGACTCCTGTTATTTGTGGTGAAGAAGCTATGCTTCAAAATGGAGGATTAGCGACATTAGGAATCAGTTACTATGATTTGGGATACCAAACAGGACAAATGGCCGTTAAAGTCTTAAAAGGGGAAGCAGAGGCTGCTAGTATGCCTGTTGAAAAATCAACACAGTTTAATTTTGCTATAAATGGTGAAATTGCAGAAGAAATAGGTATAAAAATTCCTGAAGATTTGCAAAAATATATTATTAACTCAAACTTCGCACATCATAAATGGCATAAATCCATTGCAACATAATACTTTCACCTAAAAATAAAGTGTTATGCACAGCATTTTAGGTTGTTT